>NZ_CACSJV010000003.1:0-191521 GCF_902706105.1 Curtobacterium sp. 18060
CCCCCGAAGGAGCCGCCGCCGAAGCTGCCACCGCGACCGCCGAGCAGGCCGCCGAGCACGATGCCGGTGACGAGGCCGCCGAGCTGGGCGCCGTTGCCGCCGCCACCACCGAAGCCGCCGCCACCGCCGCCCCAGCCGCCCATGTCGTCGTTCGCCGAGTCCATCGCCGCGGCGGCGTACTGCTCGGCCGCCCGTGCTGCCTGCAGTGCCTGTCCGGGGTCGGTGGTGGCGAGCTGCACGGCGTCGTCGAGGGCGCGTTCGGCCTCGGACAGGCGGGTGCGAGCGGTCGGTCCGATGCCGCCACGGTGCAGCGAGATGTACTCGCGCGCCTGGCTGATCCGGTTCCGGGCGTCGCGCAGGGCGTCGTCGAGGGCGCGGGACGCCCGGCGCTGCTGCTCTTCGGCACCCCGGGCGGCCGCGATGGCCTGGTCGATCTCGGTGTTCGCCTTCGTGAGGGCGTCGACCGCGGTGATCGGGTCCTTCGGGTCGAACCCCTGCCGCAGCACGGTCTGCGCCCGGGTCACGGCCGCGGCGAGGTCGGGCCCGCCCACGGTGAGGGTCCGGGCCGCGGCGACGTCGCCCTCGATGTCGATGCGCATCGCCTCGGCGCGTGCGGTGGCCTCGGTGAAGGTGCCCTCGGCCGCGACCGCGCTGTTCGTGAGTTGCTGCACCTGGGCCAGGGCGTGCTGGGCGTCGCGCACGGCGACCACCGCTTCGCCCTTGTCGCCGGCCGCGATCGCCGCGGTGGCCGCGTTCGAGCGCTCGGTGGCGTAGGCGAGCACCTGGTGTGCCTGGTCGACGTTGTCGGCGACGGTCGCGAGGGTGCGGCCGGTGTAGTTCGCTCGCACGCGGTCGAGCGCGGCCGCTGCTGCGCCGACCGACGCCGGTGCTTCCGCGACGGCCTGGGCCAGCGCGACAGCTGCTTCGTCGACGCCGTCCTCGAGCGACCGGAGCTTGTCGAACGACTCGGTCTGTTCCTCGATCGAGGCGTGCGCCTGCTGGCAGATCGCGATGATCTGGTTCGCCCAGTCGGCACGCTGCTGGGGGGAGTCCGGGATCTCGTCGTCGAGCTGCTGCCGGAACGTGAAGGCCTTGCGCACGGCCTGCTGCGCGGCGGCGACGGCGTCGGCGAAGGGCTTCGCGGCGTCGGGACCGAACTGGGCCGTGGCGAACCCGACCTCTTGCTCGGCGGTGCGGAGCTCGTCGTCGATCGTCACGAGCGCGCCGCCGGCGGTGCGTTCGAGGTCGGCGAGGGACTCCTGCTGTGCCTGGGTGGCCGCGGCGGTCTTCCGCTTGTTGCGGGTGCGCATGACGAGCACGACGACGATCAGGCCGACGACGATGACGAGCAACAGGATCCAGAGCCAGGTGAGGTTCGGCGGCGCCTGGGTGTCCGTCAGCCCGTTCGCGAACGCCACGGCCGCGCCGGACCAGTCGCCCTGCTTCAGCTCGGGGAGCAGCGAGTCGTTCACGGCGCTCTGCACGTCGGACTCGGAGATGGCGGTCTCGTTCGTCTGCTGCACGTCGTAGTTGCGGTCGTCGACGGCGACCGACAGCAGGATGCCGTCGGTGTCGATCTGGTTCTGCTCCATGACCGCGGAGCCCCACGCGGTGTGGTCCGTCGGATCGGTGAACGTCGGCACGAACACGACGTACAGCTGCGTCTGGGTCTCGGCGTACAGGTCCTGCACCGCCTGTTCGACCTGCGCCTGCTGCGAGGAGCTGAGGGCGTCGGCTTCGTCGAGGACGTACGCCCCACCCAGGTCGACGGGTGCCGTGGCCTGCGCGGTCGCCGCCGGAGCCAGGACGATCAGCATCGCCACGGCCGCTGCCGTGACGCGACCCCAGAGCCGCGCTGTCCCCCGTTCCGTCCTCGACCCGCCCGTGCCCGATCCACGCTGGACCGTTCGCATCCGTCCTCCGTCCGTCACCGGTCGGCGCCGTCGACGCCGTCCCGAACGGCGCTCTGAGAGCGCCGTCGCCCGGAGTCTATCCACGGCGCGCAAGCGACGGACGGACTCTCGGCGAACACTGTGGACAAGCCGATCCATGGGTGTCTTGTCCCCCGGACCGGGGTAGGCTGACGCCACTGTTCGACGACGAACGGAAGGGAACAGCAATGGAGCGAACCACGAGTACCGAGGTCGTCCCGCTCGAGGACGGCTACCACCGCGTCTCGACGCCGGCGACCGGCGTGATCGGCTTCGTGCGCGAGCACGACGGCCGCTACGAAGTGCTGCGCGGACGCGTCCGCCAGGCGACCCGATCCGAGGGTCTCTACAGCACGATGAACGTCGCACTGATCGCACTCACGCACGCGTAGCGACCACGGCCCTGGGCCGGCCGTCCGCGCACCGTAGGCTGCGTGCGTGGGTGAGTCGGGCCTCCAGGCGGTCGTGGTGACGTTGTGCGCGCCGGGTCCGGACCGTGCCGCCGACCGGGAGGCCCTGGTCGCCGCCGTCGCGGCGGCTGCGGCAGTCGAGTCGCCAGCCGTGCGCGCGGGGCGCGTCTGCCCACACTGTGCCGGGACCGACCACGGTCGTCCTTGGGCCACGGTGCACGGCACGGCGTTCGGCGTCAGTCTGTCGCGCACGACCGGCGTGCTCGCGCTCGCGGTCGCGCAGGGCACGGTCGGCGTCGACCTCGAGCGGGTGTCCCGCGTCGGCGCAGCACCGCTCGACGTCTTCACGCCCGGCGAACGCGAGCGCTCGGCCGGTGATGCCGGCTTGCTCGCGGCCTGCTGGGCGGCGAAGGAGGCCGTGCTGAAGCGCGACGGTCGGGGTCTGCGCGTCGATCCGCTGTCGGTCGACGTGGACGTCGCTGCCGGCACCGCGCGGTTCGAGGGGCGAGACCACCCGGTGACGGTCCACCGGCCGGCGCCCGACCTGGTGCTCGTCGTCGCGGCCGGCGGGCTGCCCGTCGTGGTCGAGGGGACGCTCAGCGGGGGAGTGTGAGCACCTCGGCGCCGTCCTCGGTGATCGCGATGGTGTGCTCGGTGTGGGCCGTCCGGGCTCCCGTGGCACTGCGGAGCGTCCAACCGTCGGCATCGGTGACGAGCACGTCGGTGTCCGCCATCACCCACGGCTCGAGCGCGAGCAGGAGGCCGGGCCGGAGCGTGTAGCCGCGGCCCGCGCGGCCCGTGTTCGACACGTGCGGGTCCTGGTGCATGGTCGAGCCGATGCCGTGGCCGCCGAACTCGACGTTGACCGGGTAGCCCGCACCCTCGAGCACGGTCCCGATGGCGTGCGACAGATCGCCGATGCGGGCGCCGGGGCCGGCGGCGGCGATCCCGGCGGCCAGGGCGCGCTCGGTCGCGTCGATGAGGGCCAGGTCCTCGGCGCGCGGGGTGCCGACGACGAAGCTCACAGCGGCGTCCGCGGCGATGCCGTCCAGCGACACCGCGAGGTCGAGGGTGAGCAGGTCGCCGTCGGCCAGCGCCCGGTCGTGCGGCAGCCCGTGCAGCACGGCGTCGTTCACGGCGGTGCAGATGTGGTGGCCGAACGGACCGCGGCCGAACGACGGTGCGTAGTCGACGTAGCAGGAGTCCGCGCCGGCGGCCTCGATCATCTGCTTCGCCCACCGGTCGATCTCGAGCAGGTTGGTGCCCACGCGGGTCCGTTCGCGCAGGGTCTGCAGGATGGTGCCGACGAGGGCTCCGGTGGCACGGGCCTTCTCGACCTCGGCGGGCGTCAGGATCTCGATCACGCGGATGATCATACCGGTATTACTATGTGGGGATGGTCCGTCTCCCGCTCCGCCCCGACGAGGTCGCGCGCGGTCGCCGTCTCGGCGCCCTGCTCCGCCGCGCACGTGGCCCACGGTCGATCGTCGACACCGCCCTCGCCGCCGGGATCTCGCCCGAGACCCTCCGCAAGATCGAGACCGGGCGGATCGCGACCCCGGCGTTCTCGACCATCGCGGCCGTCGCCGGCGTGGTCGGGCTGTCGCTCGACGCGGTCTGGTCCGAGGTCAGCTGCGACCCGGCCGACGGCGAGCTGGCTGGCTAGTCGACGCGCGGCGCGGGCAGCGCCGGTACCGACGCCTCGTCGATCCAGGGCCCGGTCACCGCTCGGACGTCCGCGACGGAACGGCCGGCGGCGTCGGCGAACGCACTGAGCACGTCGGGCACCGTCACCGAACCGTGCCGGTGCCGTTCGGTGATGCTGCGCAGCCCGGCGGTGAACGCGTCGTCGCCGAACGTGCGGCGGACGGCGTGCAGTGCGAGGGCCCCGCGCTTGTAGACCCGGTCGTCGAACATGTCCTTCGCGCCGGGGTCGCCGACGACGAGGTCCTCAGGCTGGTCGAGGAGCCCCTGCCGGTACTGCGCCGCGAGCACGTCGGCGGTGTCGCCGCCGTGGTGCTCGGACCACAACCACTCGGCGTAGCAGGCGAACCCCTCGTGCAGCCAGATGTCCTGCCAGCGGGTGACCGTCACCGAGTTGCCGAACCACTGGTGCGCGAGCTCGTGCGCGATGAGCCGGTCGGTGCCGTGCTCGCCGTCGACGTGGTTCCGGCCGAACACCGCGAGCCCGTGGGCCTCGAGGGGGATCTCGAGCTCGTCGTCGGTGACCACGACGCCGTACGCCGCGAACGGGTACGGGCCGAAGCGGTCCGAGAACAGCGCGAGCATCTCCGGCACCTGCCCGAAGTCGGTCTTCGCGGCGGCCGCCAGGTCGGCGGGGTGGTGCAGGGTCACGGGGACGACGGCGCCGCGGAGCCTCGTCGTGCGGTACCGCCCGATCTGCACCGTCGCCAGGTAGGTCGCCATCGGCTCGGTGGTCGCGTACGTCCACCTGGTGCCGATGCGGTCGCGTTCCTTGCCGAGCAGTGCACCGTTCGCCAGGACGTCGTACGCGGCCTCGGCGGCGATCTCGAACCGGTAGGTCGCCTTGTCGTCCGGTCGGTCGTTGCACGGGAACCACGAGGGCGCCCCCGTCGGCTGGGCCGCGACGATGACGCCGTCGGTGAGTTCCTCCCACCCGACCTGGCCCCAGGCGCTGCGGACGGGGCGCGGGTTGCCGCGGTACCGCAGGTGCACGGTGAACGTGGTGTCGGCAGCGATCGGCGACGCCGGGGTGACGGTGACCTTGTGCACCGCCTTCGACACCTTCTTCGCGCGGGTGCCGTCGACGTCGGCGCGCTCGACGCTCAGGCCGTGCAGGTCGATGACGATCCGGTCGAGGGGTTCGTGGGCTCGGGCGGTGATCGTCGCCGTGCCGTCGAGGCGGTTCGTGGCCACGCGGTAGTCGAGGCGGAGGTCGTAGTGCTCGGCGCTCCAGCGTCGGTCGCCGCTGTGCGGGGTGTACGGGTCGGCAGCGGGGGTGTTCGGCACGGTCCCAGTCAACCCCATGGCGCCGGTCAGTCCGCCACGGTGGCCGGTTCGGCTGTCCACGGAGCGATGGGGTTGCCGGACCAGCGGGACCCGGTGGGCACCTGCTCGCCGCGCATCACGAGCGAGGCCGGACCCACCGTGGCGCCCGTGCCGATGCCGGCGGCGGGCAGGACGACGCTGTGCGGCCCGAGGGTCGCGCCGGCGTCGAGCCGCACGGTGTCGAGCTGCATCACCCGGTCGTGGAACAGGTGGGTCTGCACGACGGTCCCGCGCGCCACCGAGGCGCCGGCCCCGATCGTGACGAGGTCGGCCTCGGGCAGCCAGTAGGTCTCGAGCCAGGTGCCGCGGCCGATCGTCGCGCCGAGGCTCCGCAGCCACGCCGCCAGGGCCGGGGTGCCGGTGGCCTGCTCGGCGAACCAGGGTCGGGCGACCGTCTCGACGAAGGTGTCCTGCACCTCGTTGCGCCACACGAACGACGACCACAGCGGGTGCTCCCGGGCGGTGATCCGGCCGACGAACGCCCACTTCGCGATCGTCGACACCACCGCGGCGACGGCCCCGGCGACGATGAGCACCGGTCCGGCGAGCAGCACCGTCCACCCGACGCCGACCGCCGACCACAGGGCGAGCAGGGTGCCCGCCACCCCGAGGGCGATCGCAGCGGACACCATCGGGGCCACGAGCCGCAGCAGCTCCCAGCAACCGCGGGCGACCTTGAGCCGCACGGGCGGACGGAAGGTGCGCTCCTCGTCGAACTGCGTCGCCGCACGGCGCAGCCGCACCGGGGGTGAGCCGAGCCACGACGACCCGCGCTTGGCCTTCTTCGGCACGGCGGACAGCACCGCCACCAGCGCCTCGCGCGGGACCGAGCGTCCGGCGCCCGTCATCCCGCTGTTGCCGAGGAACGCCCGCCGCCCGACCTTCGACCGGCCGATCCGCACCCGGCCACCACCGAGCTCGTACGTGGCGACCATGGTGTCGTCGGCCAGGAAGGCGCCGGACGCGATCTGCGTCAGCGCGGGGATGAGCAGGACCGTCGAGATCTCCGTGTTCCGGCCGACCTTCGCCCCGAGCAGCCGTAACCACACGGGCGTCACGAGCGAGGCGTACAGCGGGAACAGCAGCGTCCGCGCCGCGTCCAGCACCCGCTCCGTCGACCACGCCTGCCACCCGATCCGCGACCGCACGGGGTGACGCCCCTCGTGCAGCCCGATGCCGAGCAGCCGCACCGACCCCACCACGAGCAGCGCGTACACGGCCCCGGCGACGACGGTCGCGAGCGGCACGGTCGCGAGGGCGCGCAGCACCGCGTCGCCGAGCGTCGACGCGCGCCCGACCAGGGCGACGGCGACCAGCAGCCCGACCGCGACGCCGATCACCGGCAACCCGGCCACGGCCACGGAGCCGGCCCCGTACGCCAGCAGCCAGCGTCGACGCGACGGGGGACGGGCCTCCCGGCCGTGCCTGGCCGACCCGACGCGTTCGGCGGGCGAACCCGCCCAGCGCTGACCGGCGGGCACCCGGCCGGCGACGGCCGAGCCGGCCTCGACCTCGGCACCCGCGCCCACGTACGCACCGGGCAGCAGCGTGGTGCGGCTGTGCACGACGGCGTCGTCGTCGACACGGACCCGGCCGAGCCGGAACACGTCACCGTCCACCCAGTGCCCCGCGAGGTCCACCTCGGGCTCGATCGACGCACGCTTGCCGATCGTGAGCATCCCGGTGACCGGCGGGAGCGTGTGCAGGTCGACGTCCGCGCCGATCCGCGCCCCGAGCGCACGGGCGTAGTAGCTGATCCACGGCGCCCCGGCGGTCGAGGGACCGTCGACCGCCTCGGCGATCCGCTCCGCCAGCCAGACCCGCAGGTGCACCGAGCCACCCCGGGGGTGGTCGCCCGGCCGGACGCCGACGAGCAGCAGCCGGGCCAGCACGACCGTGAGCGCCATCTTGCCGATCGGCGTCACGAACACCAGCAGCGCGACGACGAGCGCCGGCCAGGGGAGCACCGGCAGGAACGGCAGCGTCGTCGCGTGCAGCACCGCCGCGACCAGCGCCGTCCACGTCAGGACCCGCAACCCGCGCAGCACCTGCACCGGCAAGCCCAGCAGCGTCATCGCGAGGCCCGTCGTCGGCGGGACCGGCGTCACGTCGCGCGATGCGGCCGCCACCGGACCGGACTCGTCCAACGCGGCAGCCAGCGCGCCGATGCGCGGGTGGTCGTAGACGTCGGCGACGGTCGTCGTCGGGAACCGCTCGCGGATCGCGGACACCAGCTGCGCCGCCGTCAGCGACCCGCCACCGTGCGCGAAGAAGTCGTCGTCGACGCTCGACACCGGCACCCCGAGGATCGCCGCCCAGCGCTCAGCGATCCACGCCACGGTGTCCGGCAGCATCGCTGCGTCGGTCGCCCCGGGCAACGGCCACGGCAGCGCCGCACGGTCGACCTTGCCCGACGTCCGCGTCGGCAACGAGTCCACCACGGCGACGAGCGGGACGAGCGCAGCGGGCAGCTCCTGCCGCAACCGGGCGTTCGCAGCCGCGACGTCCACCGTGGCACCCGCCACCGGCGCCACGTACCCCACCAGCACCTGGTTGCCCGCCGGCGTCCGCTGCACCACGGCCGCACCACCGGCCACGTCGTCGAGCGCCTGCAGCGCCGCGTCGATCTCCCCGAGCTCGATGCGCCGACCACCGAGCTTCACCTGGTCGTCCGCACGCCCCTGGAACACGAGCCCCTCGGGGTCGTAGCGCACCAGGTCACCACTCCGGTACGCCCGCTCCCACCCGAGCTCCGGGAACGGCGCGTACTTCTCCGCGTCCTTCGCCGGGTCCAGGTACCGCCCCAACCCGACACCACCGATCACGAGCTCACCGACCCCGCCCGGCTCCACCCGCTGCCCGGCACCGTCCACGACCGCCAGGTCCCACCCGTCCAGCGGCAGCCCGATCCGGATCGGCTGGCTCCCGTCGAGCAGCGACCCGCACGCCACCACCGTCGCCTCCGTCGGACCGTACGTGTTCCACACCTCACGGTCCCGGCTCGCGATGCGCGCCGCCAGCTCCGGCGGGCACGCCTCACCACCGAAGATGACCAGCCGCACCTGCTCCAACGCATCGTCCGGCCACAGCGCCGCGAGCGTCGGCACCGTCGACACCACCGTGATCGTGTGCGCGATCAACCACGGCCCCAGGTCCACCCCCGTCCGCACCAACGACCGCGGCGCCGGCACCAACGCGGCACCGTGCCCCCACGCCAGCCACATCTCCTCGCACGACGCATCGAACGCCACACTCAGCCCCGCCAGCACCCGGTCACCGGGACCGATCGGCGCCGCCTGCAGGAACATCCGCGCCTCGGCGTCCACGAACGCCGCAGCACTGCGGTGGGTGACCGCCACGCCCTTCGGCACCCCGGTCGACCCCGAGGTGAAGATGATCCACGCGTCGTCGTCCTCGTGGGGGAGTGCGGCGCTCGCCGTGGGGTCCGTCACGGGCAGCTCGCCGCCGTCGCGGTCGCGCAGGACGCCGCTGGCCCCGATGACGCCGACGACGCCGGCCTCGCCGAACACGAGGGTCGCGCGTTCCTCGGGGTCGTCGGCGTCGACGGGCACGTAGGCGGCTCCGGCGGCGAGGACCGCGAGGATCGACAGGTACAGGTCACGCCCGCCGGAGGGGATCCGCACCCCGACCCGGTCACCCCGTCGGACTCCGCGGCGGGCGAGGTCGTCGGCCTGCGCGCGCACCAGGTCGAGCAGGGCAGCGTAGTCGACGGTGCCGGCGGGGTCCTCGAGCGCGGTCGCGGTCGGGTGGGTGGCCGCGGTCGCCGCGAGGACGTCGAACAGGGTCCGTGGTGCGGGGGCGTGCCCGCCGCGGGCGAGTTCGAGCTGCGCGTTCCCGGTGCCGGTGGTCATCGGTTCCCTCTTCCCGGTCGCGTGCAGGACGACCGGCCCGTGATCCTAGGGGACCGAGGTGTCGCGCTCGGAAACACGGGGTAGCGCGGTGCGCACGGTGCGCAGCGCGCGGGCGCTTCGTGAGCAGAAACTGTCGAGTCGCTTCCCCCGACCAGACCATTCCTGCTCATCATCCGCGCGAACGTCAACATCCGCCACGACATGCGCAACCCATCCCGGAGAGTCTCAACGGGGGAAGGTCGCCGCAGGCGATGTCGCGCGCAGCTGACTGAGCGCAGCGAAGACAACTGCTTGCGCGGGAATGTCACAGTGCCCCCAGGAGGATTCGAACCTCCGCCCCTGCCTCCGGAGGGCAGTGCTCTATCCCCTGAGCTATGGGGGCCAAGGGGTGGAATAACCGTAGCAGGTCCGGCGCGGGCTCCTGGACAGCGCGTGTCGTGCACGAGACGCGACTGCAGGGCGGACGGGAGGCACGGTGCGGTTCCGCCACGGGCCTCCCGTCCGCACCGTGCGCGCGTCTCGGGCCCTTGCGAGGTTGCGCCCTCCGTGCGGCGCTGCAAGCGCGCACCAAGCGTGCAACCTCGCACCAGGCGGCGGACCCGGCACTGTGCGTGGTGGCCGTCGGACGGGAGGCACGGTGCGGGCCCGCCACGGGCCTCCCGTCCGCACCGTGCGTGCGTCGCGGGCCCGTGCAAGGTTGCGCGCTCCGTGCGGCGCTGCAAGCGCGCACCAAGCGTGCAACCTCGCACCGGGCGGGGGGCTCCGCACCGTGCTGGCGCGGTCGCCTCAGCCCGCGGGCGTCGCCGTCGGACGGGAGGCGCGGTGCGGGGCCGCCACGGACCTCCCGTCCGCACCGTGCGCGCGTCGCGGGCCCGTGGGGCGTTGCGCGCTCCGTGCGGCGCTGCAAGCGCGCACCAGGCGTGCAACCTCGCACCGGGCGGCGGACCCGGCACCGTTCGTGGTCGCCGTCGGATGGGAGGCGCGGTACGGGCCCGCCACGGGCCTCCCGTCCGCACCGTGCGTGCGTCGCGGGCCCGTGCAAGGTTGCGCGCTCCGTGCGGCGCTGCAAGCGTGCACCAGGCGTGCAACCTCGCACCAGGCGGCGGACCCGGCACTGTGCGTGGTGGCCGTCGGACGGGAGGCACGGTGCGGGCCCGCCACGGGCCCCCCGTCCGCACCGTGCGTGCGTCGCGGGCCCGTGCAAGGTTGCGCGCTCCGTGCGGCGCTACAAGCGCGCACCAAGCGTGCAACCTCGCACCGGGCGGCGGACCCGGCACCGTGCCGGCGCGGGCGCGTCAGCCCGCGGGCGTCTCCGACGCCGACGGCTGCAGCGCGGCGCGCACTGCGTCGACGACGGGCTGTGCGCCGCCGGGCTCCGTGAACAGCGTCGACTGCGTGGTGATCCAGTACGGGTCGGCGAAGGCGTCTGCGCGGCCGATGTCGTCGTTCAGGGCGAAGTAGCCCTCGACGCGGTAGGTGGGGACCGAGCCGCCCCGGTCGTACAGCGCGTCCTTCAGGTTCGTGAGCGACTTCTCAGGCAGGTCCGCGACGGCCAGGGTGATCGTCTCGGTGTCGTCGTCGGTGGCGACGAACTGGCAGACGCGGCCCCGCTGCTTCGCGATCGTGGCGGCGGGGGAGCCCTTGGCCGGCGTGAAGGAGTCGTCGAGCGCGAAGGTCGTCCCGTACACGGACAGGGCCTCGGTCGGCAAGAGCTCGGCGCAGGTCTGCGACACCGTCTTGCCGACCGGGGTCGGGCTGGGCGTCGGGTCGCTGTCCCCGCCGCCCGAGCAGGCCGACAACGCGAGTGCTGCTGCGGCGGTGACGACGGCGACGGAGCACGCCCGGGCACGGCTTCGGGTGGTCATCCCGACATGATGGCCCATCGTCCGGCGTGCACCTGGGTGTCCCGGTAGACTCGTCCGCCGTGACTCCTGCCGAACTCTCCGCCGCGTACCTGTCGATCCTGACCGGGATCGTCGAGCGACGAGGCGCGTCCGAGACCGTGACGATCGGGGACTCCCACGTGGTGCTCGAGCGTCCGAAGAACCGTGCGCACGGCGACTGGGCCTCGAACGCCGCCATGCAGCTCGCGAAGCGCATCGGCACGAACCCGCGCGAGCTCGCGACGGAGATCGCCGGCGAGCTGACCGAGCTCGACGGCGTGGCCTCGGTCGACGTCGCCGGCCCGGGGTTCATCAACATCACTCTCGAGGCCGCAGCGGCCGGTGAGATCGCCCGCACGATCGTCGAGGGCGGCGACGCCTTCGGGCACGGCGACCTGTACGACGGCGTCCGGATCAACCTGGAGTTCGTGTCGGCGAACCCGACCGGCCCGATCCACATGGGCGGCGTGCGCTGGGCGGCGGTCGGCGACAGCCTGGCTCGCGTGTTCCAGGCGCAGGGCGGCCTCGTCACCCGCGAGTACTACTTCAACGACCACGGCGCGCAGATCGACCGCTTCGCCCGCTCGCTCGTCGCGTCGGCGCTCGGTGAGCCCACGCCGGAGGACGGCTACGGCGGTGCGTACATCGCCGAGATCGCGGCCCGCGTCATCGCGACGCTCGACTCCTCGGTCGACGTGAAGGACCTGCCGCGCGACGAGGCGCAGGAACTCTTCCGGCGCGAGGGCGTCGACTTCATGTTCGCGGACATCAAGTCGTC
This sequence comes from Curtobacterium sp. 18060, assembly GCF_902706105.1. Taxonomy (NCBI): domain Bacteria; kingdom Bacillati; phylum Actinomycetota; class Actinomycetes; order Micrococcales; family Microbacteriaceae; genus Curtobacterium; species Curtobacterium sp. 18060. The sequence continues at coordinate 11,905 of NZ_CACSJV010000003.1, forward strand.
GCTGCACGACTTCGGCGTGGACTTCGACGTCTACTTCCACGAGAACGCCCTGCACGAGTCGAAGGCCGTCGAGCGCGCCATCGCCCGGCTGCGTTCGGCGGGCGTGATGTACGAGGCCGAGGGTGCCGAGTGGCTCCGCACGACCGACTTCGGCGACGACCGCGACCGCGTGGTCATCAAGTCCGACGGCGAGCCCGCGTACATCGCCGGCGACCTGGCGTACTACCTCGACAAGCGCGAGCGCGGCTTCGAGCGCAACCTGATCATGCTCGGTGCGGACCACCACGGCTACGTCGGCCGGATGATGGCGATGTGCGCCGCGTTCGGGGACGAGCCGGGCACGAACCTCGAGATCCTGATCGGGCAGATGGTCAACCTGCTCAAGGACGGCGAGCCGATGCGCATGTCGAAGCGCAACGGCACCATCGTCACGATGGAGGACCTCGTCGACGCCGTGGGCGTCGACGCCGGCCGCTACTCGCTCGTCCGGTTCGCCAGCGACACCGCGATCGACATCGACCTCGACCTGCTCACGAAGCGGACGAACGACAACCCGGTCTTCTACGTGCAGTACGCCCACGCGCGCACCCAGTCGGTGGCCCGCAACGCCGAGGCCGCGGGGGTCGACCGGTCCGCGTTCGACGCCTCGCTGTTGACGCACGACTCCGAGGGCGCGCTGCTCGGTGCCCTCGCCGAGTACCCGCGCGTGGTGCGCCACGCCGCGGAGCTCCGCGAGCCGCACCGCATCGCCCGGTACATCGAGCAGCTCGCGGGCCTGTACCACCGCTGGTACGACGCCTGCCGCGTGACCCCGCTCGGCGACGAGCCGGTCACCGACCTGCACCGCACGCGCCTGTGGCTGAACGACGCCACCGGCCAGGTCGTCCGCAACGGCCTCGGCCTGCTCGGCGTGAGCGCTCCGTCCCGCATGTAGCGGAGCGGCGTCACGAGCAGACGGCCGAGCCGTTGTCGTGACGCGCCCCCTGACGGTCATCGCGCCCCGGTGTGCGGGGGCGCGATGACCGTGGCGGGGCGCGATCGAGCGGGCCCGCCCCCCGCACCCCGCGCCTCCAGGCAGGCTGACGGGACCACCTGGCAGGGTGGGACGCATGTCCGCCGCCACCGAACGCCCCCGCAAGCGCCGCCGCTGGCCCGTCGTCCTGCTCGTGGTCGTCGTCGTGCTCGCCGCCCTCGTCGTGATCGCCGAGTTCGTGCTCCGCGGGGTCGTCGACCGCATCATCGCCCAGCAGGTCGAGCAGTCGCTGCCCGACGGCACCACGGGCCAGGTCGAGGCGCACGCCGACGGCATCGTCATCCCGCAGCTGATCGGCGGCACCCTCGACCAGGTCGAGATCACGTCCGAGAAGCTCACCGTCGACGGCATCCCGCTCGCCGCCGACGTCACCGCGAAGGACGTCCCCGTGGACGGCAAGGGCGACGTGCACGACGTCGACGGCACCGTCACGCTGGCGTCGTCGAGCGTGAAGGACCTGTCGAAGTACAGCCCGCTGTTCGACCGGTTGTCCCTGGTGGACGGCGGCGTCGAGCTGTCCGGTTCCACGGCGGTGCTCGGCTACGACATCACCTACGCGGCGAAGGGCGACGTGGTCGCGCAGGACGACGGCCGCGGCATCACGATCACCCCGAAGAGCGTGCGGATCACGAACTCCGACCTCGGTCTCAAGGTGGACTCGATCCCCGGCGTCACGAACGTGCCGGTGCAGGTGTGCACGGCGCAGTTCCTGCCCGAGGCGCTCCGCGTGCGCTCGCTCGACGTCTCGAAGGCCGACGCGACGGTCCGCGTCACCGCGGACGCGCTGCCGCTCAACGAGCAGGGCCTGCAGACTGTCGGCAGCTGCGGCTGATCCCGTGGCTGCGTCACACGGACGGGAGGCCCGCCCCGCGTCGGTAGGATCGGGTCCCGTGAGCGAGAACCCCCTTGCACCGCCGCGACTGCGGTTCCCGACGGACGCCTCCGAGCTGGTGGACCGGATCTGGCCCGCGTCCGCGACGCGGACCGACGACGGCGACCTGGCGGTCGGCGGTGTCACCGCGACGGACCTCGTCCGGCAGTACGGCACTCCGCTGTACGTCGTCGACGAGCGTGACGTGCAGTCCCGTGCGGTCCGGGTGCGGAACGCGTTCACCGAGGCGTTCGAGGGCATCGGCACCCGGGCGCACGTCTACTACGCCGGCAAGGCGTTCCTGACGACCCAGGTCGTGGCGTGGATGGCCGAGGCCGACCTGCGCGTGGACGTCTGCACCGGCGGGGAGCTCGCGGTCGCCCTGGCCGCCGGCATCGACCCGGCGATGCTCGGCTTCCACGGCAACGACAAGTCCGACGCCGAGATCGCCCGCGCGGTCGAGGTCGGCGTGGGCACGATCGTGCTCGACAGCCACGAGGAGGTCCAGCGCGTCGCCCGTGCCGCTGCCGACGCCGGGGTCGTGCAGCGCGTCCGGATCCGCATCAACAGCGGTGTGCACGCATCGACCCACGAGTACCTCGCGACCGCGCGCGAGGACCAGAAGTTCGGCATCCCGCTCACCGAGGCCGTCGCCGCGGCCGAGGCGGTGCGCGCCGAGTCGTCGCTCGTGTTCGTCGGGCTGCACTCGCACATCGGGTCGCAGATCTTCGACGAGTCCGGGTTCCGCGAGGCCGCTCGACGCCTGATGGACGTGCACGCCACCCTCGTCGAGTCGGGTCCGGTGCCCGAGCTGAACCTCGGCGGCGGCTGGGGCATCGACTACACCGAGGCCGACTCCGCCTTCGCTCCCGAGGACGTCGCCGACGCCCTCGCCGCGATCATCGCCGAGGCCTGCGGCGAGCGGGACATCCCGGTGCCCGAGGTCGCGGTCGAGCCCGGTCGCTACATCGTCGGCCCGGCGGGCGTCACGCTCTACCGCGTCGGCACGATCAAGCCCGTCACCCTCGAGACCGGCGACGCGGACACCGGCCACGCCACCCGCACCTACGTGTCCGTCGACGGCGGCATGAGCGACAACGCCCGTCCTGCCCTGTACGGCGCCGACTACACCGCTCGCCTCGCCCGGACGTCCGAGGCGCCGGCCGTCCTCACCCGCGTCGTCGGGAAGCACTGCGAGAGCGGGGACATCGTGGTCAACGACGAGTACCTGCCGGGTGACGTCCAGCGGGGGGACCTGCTCGCCGTCGCAGCCACCGGGGCGTACTGCTGGGCGCTGTCGAGCAACTACAACCACGTGGGCCGCCCGCCGGTCGTCGCCGTGGCGGACGGCACAACCCGTATCCTCGTGCGGGGCGAGTCGATCGACGACCTCCTCGCCCGCGACACCGGGGTCCGCCCCGTGCCCCACGCCGGCACCGGTCGCTGACCCGACGAACAGGAACCAACTCCAGATGATCGAATACCGCAACGTCCGCGTCGCGCTGCTCGGGGCCGGCTCGGTCGGGTCCCAGGTCGCGCGGCTCCTGCTCGAGCACGCCGACGAACTCGCCTCGCGCGCCGGTGCCGGCCTCGAACTCGTCGGGATCGCCGTGCGCGACGTCGACGCCGCGCGCGACGTCGACCTGCCGAAGGACCTCTACACGACCGACGCCGAGTCGCTCATCCTCGGTGCCGACATCGTCGTCGAGCTGATCGGTGGCATCGAGCCCGCGCGCACGCTCGTGCTGCAGGCGCTGCAGTCCGGCGCGGACGTCGTGACCGGCAACAAGGCGCTCCTCGCGACCCACGGTCCGGAGCTCTTCGCGGTGGCCGAGCAGGTCGGTGCGCAGCTGTACTACGAGGCCGCCGTCGCCGGCGCGATCCCGATCATCCGACCGCTGCACGACTCGCTCGCCGGGGACCGCATCGAGCGGATCATGGGCATCGTCAACGGCACCACGAACTTCATCCTCGACCTGATGGACCGCGAGGGCGCGACGTTCGAGGACGCCCTGGCGACCGCGACCGAGCTCGGGTACGCCGAGGCCGACCCGACGGCCGACATCGAGGGCTACGACGCCGCGCAGAAGGCCGCGATCCTGGCCTCGCTGGCGTTCCACACCTCGGTGCCGCTCGCTGCCGTGCACCGCGAGGGCATCACCTCGGTCACCATCGAGCAGGTCCGCGCCGCGCGCAAGGCCGGCTACGTCGTGAAGATCCTGGCGACCGCCGAGCGACTGACCGACGAGGACGGCCGCGAGGGCGTCAGCGCCCGCGTCTACCCGGCCCTCGTGCCGGAGTCGCACCCCCTGGCGAGCGTGCACGGCGCGAAGAACGCCGTGTTCGTCGAGGCCGAGGCCGCGGGCGACCTCATGTTCTACGGCGCCGGTGCCGGTGGTGTCGAGACCGCGTCCGCCGTCCTCGGCGACCTGGTGTCCGCCGCACGTCGGCACGTCATCGGCGGCCCGGGTGTCGCGGAGTCGACCCAGTCGGACCTGCCCGTCTTCCCGATCGGCACCGTGCGCACGCGCTACCAGATCACCCTGCACGTCACGGACGCCCCCGGCGTGCTGTCGACGGTCGCCGGCGTGCTCGCGAAGCACGGCGTGAGCGTCGAGACCGTCGAGCAGACCACCACGGGTGCCTCCGAGGGGACGGCAGCGCTCGTCATCGGCACGCACCTGGCGCGCGAAGCCGACCTGGCGGACACCGTCCGCACGCTCCGCGGCGAAGACGTGGTCCTGGACGTGACCAGCGTCCTGCGCTTCGTCGGCGCCTGACGCACCACGGGCCTCCAGGCCGACCGCGAACCACCACCAGACCGACCCACCGGACAGAGAGAGAAGCCTGATGGCCCACCAGTGGCAGGGAGTCCTGCGCGAGTACGCCGACCGACTCGACGTGACCGAGGCGACGCCGATCGTCACGCTCGGCGAGGGCGGCACGCCCCTCATCCCGGCTCGTCGGCTCTCCGAGCGCACCGGCGCCGAGGTCTACGTCAAGTTCGAGGGCATGAACCCGACCGGGTCCTTCAAGGACCGCGGCATGACGATGGCGATCTCGAAGGCCGTCGAGCACGGCGCGAAGGCCGTCATCTGCGCCTCGACCGGCAACACCAGCGCCTCGGCCGCCGCGTACGCCACGCACGCCGGCATCACCGCCGCGGTGCTCGTGCCCGAGGGCAAGATCGCCATGGGCAAGCTCAGCCAGGCCGTCGCGCACGACGCCCAGCTGCTGCAGGTCCAGGGCAACTTCGACGACTGCCTCGACATCGCCCGCGACCTGGCGGCGAACTACCCGGTGCACCTCGTCAACTCGGTCAACAACGACCGCATCGAGGGCCAGAAGACCGCTGCGTTCGAGGTCGTCGACGTCCTCGGCGACGCCCCGGACTTCCACTTCCTGCCGGTCGGCAACGCGGGCAACTACACCGCGTACTCCCGTGGCTACCGCGAGGACGTGGCCGCCGGTCGCACGACGAAGCTCCCGCGCATGTTCGGGTTCCAGGCCGCCGGTTCCGCACCGATCGTCCGTGGCGAGGTCGTCAAGAACCCCGACACCATCGCCTCCGCGATCCGCATCGGCAACCCGGCCTCGTGGCAGTTCGCCCTCGAGGCCCGCGACGAGACCGACGGCTACTTCGGCGCGATCTCGGACGAGGCGATCCTCGCCGCGCACCACATCCTGTCGGCCGAGGTCGGCGTCTTCGTCGAGCCCGCTTCGGCCATCGGTGTCGCCGGGCTGCTCGAGCGCGCCGATGCCGGCATCGTGCCGAAGGGCGCGAAGGTCGTCATCACCGTCACCGGCCACGGCCTGAAGGACCCGCAGTGGGCTCTGCGCACCGAGGACGGCAGCGAGGTCACCCCGACGAGCGTGCCGGTCGACACCAAGTCGATCGCGGACGTGCTCGGACTGGTCGCGGCGCAGTGAGCCCCGACCGCTCGTCCGGACCGGGGGAGGGCGTCACCGCCCACAGTGCTGTACCGGCCGGACGGGCGGTCCACGCTGTGCCCGCCGGGCGGGCGGCCCACGTGTTGCCCGCCGGACGGGCCGTGCGCGTCCGCGTGCCGGCGACGTCCGCCAACCTCGGGCCGGGGTTCGACTCGCTCGGTCTCGCGCTCTCGCTGTACGACGAGGTCGTCGTCCGGGTCCGACCGGAAGCCGGCGCCACCGTCACGGTGCAGGGCGTCGGTGCCGGCGAGGTCGCCACCGACGACACGAACCTGGTCGTGCGCGCCGTCCGCCGCGGCCTCGAGCACGCCGGCGTCGACCAGCCCGGCCTCGAGCTGCACGCCACGAACGCGATCCCGCACGGCCGCGGGCTCGGTTCCTCGGCGGCCGCGATCGTCGCCGGCCTGATGGCGGCCCGCGGGCTGCTCGAGGGCATCGTCGACCTGGACGCCTCGACCCTGCTCAGCCTGGCCACCGAGATGGAGGGGCACCCGGACAACGTCGCCCCCGCACTCTTCGGTGGGCTCACCATCGCGTGGATGACGGCCGAGGGACCCGCGTACAAGCGGCTCCTGGTGCACCGCGGCGTCGCGCCGGTCGTGTTCGTGCCGACGTCCACGCTGTCGACGAAGCTCGCCCGCTCCCTGCAGCCCGAGAACGTCCCGCACGCCGACGCCGCGTTCAACGTCTCCCGTTCCGCGCTGCTCGTCGCCGCGCTCATCCAGAGCCCCGAGCTACTGCTCGCCGCGACCGAGGACCGCCTGCACCAGGCGTACCGTGCCAGCGCGATGCCGGAGACCGACGCACTGATCGGACTGCTCCGGCAGCACGGCCTCGCGGCCGTCGTGTCGGGGGCGGGACCGAGCCTGCTCGTCCTCGGCAGCGACCCGGCACAACGGCTCACGGCCGCGGATCTCGTCGCCCGACACGGGGAATCCGACTGGCGCGCGCTCATGCTGGCCGTCGATCTCGGTGGTGCTACAGTGGTGGCGCACTCGGCGCTCGAAGCCGAACCCGCGTAACCGCACGGTATGCCCGTCCTCAAGGACAGCGCCTGCGACGTCGCAGGGTCCGGCGCGCGGGTGTGCATCTCTTTCTGATCACCGAATCCCGGTCCGTCGTCTGAACGGCGGTCGATGCATACCCGTGCATCCGGGACGGTGGAAACTCTCCGCGTTCTGCGGTTCGAAAGGAAACACCGACCTTGACCGACAACAACTCCACCCCGGTGGAGATCCCCAGCGACCTGCGCGCCCTCCGCCTGCCGGAACTCCAGCGCATCGCCTCCTCGCTCGGCATCACCGGGCTCTCGAAGCTCCGCAAGGGCGACCTCATCGCCTCCATCGAGGACAAGCGCCCCGTCACGGACGACGTCCCCGCCGCGGCAGCGCCCGCCACGACCCCCGCCGCGGCGCCGGTGACCGAGCAGCCGACGCTGCCGGAGCCCGCCGCCGAGGCACCGACCGCTCCGGTCGCCGACCCCGAGGCACCCGCCGTCGAGTCCGAGCCGGCCGCGCCGTCGCGTGCCCGCCGTTCGCGCCGTGCGTCCTCCGGTGGCACCGTGAACGCCGGCCCGACCTCGGCCGCCGAGCACACCAACGCCGGCCACACCGGTACCGAGGACCTGCTCGCGGGCCTCGACCAGGTGCGTGCCGAGAAGGACGCCCAGGAAGCCGCCCAGACGCAGACCGGTGGGCAGCGTCGCGGCCGCGGCCAGCGCGGTGCCGACCAGCAGGCCCAGCAGCCGAACGAGTCGGCCGACCAGCAGACGCCGACCTCGGCACCCGCCCAGACCGACCAGCAGGCCCGCACCGACCAGCAGGCGCGGACCGAGCAGCAGGCGCGGACCGAGCAGCAGAGCACCGACGGCGAGTCGCAGGACCAGTCCGGTGCCGCCGACTCCGGCGAGCAGCACGACCAGAACGACCAGAACGGTGAGGGTGGTTCGCGTCGCGGCCGTCGCAGCCGTGGTCGCGGTCGTGGCCGTGGGCAGAACGCCGAGAACGGCGAGCAGAACGGCGAGCAGCAGGACGGCCAGCAGCACCAGCAGGGCGGCCAGCAGAAGCAGAACGGCGGCGACCAGCAGAAGCAGGCCGACGCCAAGCAGGCCGACCCGAAGCAGAGCGACGCCAAGCAGCGCGACGCGAAGCAGGACGACCGCGCCGAGCAGAAGCAGCAGGCGGCGAACCAGCAGAAGCAGAACGGTCAGCAGAAGCAGGGCCAGCAGGTCCAGCAGAACGCCGACGACACCGAGGGTGGCCGCAGCCGTCGCCAGCGTGACCGCAAGCGCGGCCGTGGCGGCCAGAACGACGACTTCGAGCCCGAGGTCACCGAGGACGACGTCCTGATCCCGATCGCGGGCATCCTCGACGTCCTCGACAACTACGCGTTCGTCCGCACCACCGGCTACCTGCCCGGACCGAACGACGTCTACGTCTCCCTCGGCCAGGTGAAGAAGTACCACCTGCGCAAGGGCGACGCCGTCGTCGGTTCGATCAAGCAGCCCCGTGACAACGAGCAGCAAAGCCGTCAGAAGTACAACGCGCTCGTGACCGTCGACTCGGTCAACGGCCAGACCGCCGAAGAAGCAGCGGCCCGTGTCGACTTCTCGGACCTCACCCCGCTGTACCCGAACGAGCGCCTGCGTCTCGAGACGGAGCCGGGCAAGCTGAGCACCCGCATCATCGACCTCGTGTCGCCGATCGGCAAGGGCCAGCGCGGCCTCATCGTCTCGCCGCCCAAGGCCGGCAAGACCGTGGTGCTGCAGGCCATCGCGAACGCCGTCGCGAAGAACAACCCCGAGGCGCACCTCATGGTCGTCCTCGTCGACGAGCGGCCCGAAGAGGTCACCGACATGCAGCGCACGGTGAAGGGTGAGGTCATCGCCTCGACCTTCGACCGTCCGGCCGAGGACCACACCACGGTCGCCGAGCTCGCCATCGAGCGTGCGAAGCGCCTGGTGGAGCTGGGCCACGACGTCGTGCTGCTGCTCGACTCGATCACCCGTCTGGGCCGTGCCTACAACCTGTCGACCCCGGCGTCGGGCCGCGTGCTCTCCGGTGGCGTCGACTCGGCGGCGCTCTACCCGCCGAAGCGCTTCTTCGGTGCGGCGCGCAACATCGAGGACGGCGGCTCGCTGACCATCCTCGCCACCGCGCTCGTCGAGACCGGTTCCAAGATGGACGAGGTCATCTTCGAGGAGTTCAAGGGCACCGGCAACATGGAGCTCCGCCTGAACCGTCACCTGGCGGACAAGCGGATCTTCCCGGCCGTCGACGTCAACGCCTCCGGTACCCGTCGCGAGGAGCAGCTGCTCTCCGCCGACGAGGTCAAGATCACCTGGCGTCTGCGCCGAGCCCTCGCCGGGCTCGACCCGCAGCAGGCCCTCGAGATCGTGCTGCGGAACCTCAAGGAGACGCAGTCGAACGTCGAGTTCCTGGTGCAGGTGCAGAAGTCGGTCCCGACGACCGGCGGCGCTCACCACAACGGTCACCAGGAGTAACGCGTGTTCGAGTCGGTGGCAGGGCTGCTGGCGGAACACGAGGACCTGACGCAGCAGCTGTCGGACCCCGCGCTCCACGCCGATGCGGCCCGGGCGAAGAAGGTGAACCGGCGCTACGCCGAGCTCAACCAGATCAAGTCCGCGTACGAGTCCTGGCAGGCGGCGGGGGACGACCTCGCCGCCGCCCAGGAGCTCGCGCGTGAGGACTCGGCGTTCGCGGACGAGGTCCCCGAGCTCGAGGAGCAGTTGGCGGAGCGCCAGGAGCGTCTCCGCCGGCTGCTCATCCCGCGCGACCCCGACGACGGGCGCGACGTGATCATGGAGATCAAGGGTGGCGAGGGCGGCGAGGAATCGGCGCTGTTCGCGGCCGACCTCCTGCGCATGTACTCGCACTACGCCGAGACCAAGGGCTGGAAGGTCGAGCTCCTCGAGCGCACCGAGTCCGACCTGGGTGGCTACAAGGACGTCCAGGTCGCGATCAAGTCGAACACGACCGACCCGTCGCAGGGTGTCTGGGCGCACCTGAAGTACGAGGGCGGCGTGCACCGTGTGCAGCGTGTGCCGCAGACCGAGTCGCAGGGGCGCATCCACACCTCGACGACCGGCGTGCTGGTGTTCCCCGAGGTCGACGAGCCCGAAGAGGTCGCGATCAACCAGAACGACCTGAAGATCGACGTGTACCGGTCCTCCGGTCCCGGCGGGCAGTCCGTCAACACGACGGACTCCGCGGTCCGCATCACCCACCTGCCCACGGGCATCACGGTGGCGATGCAGAACGAGAAGTCGCAGCTCCAGAACCGTGAGGCCGGCATGCGCGTGCTCCGTGCACGCATCCTCGCGCGGCAGCAGGAGGAGCTCGACGCGATCGCCTCGGATGCGCGCAAGTCGCAGATCCGTGGGATGGACCGTTCGGAGCGCATCCGGACGTACAACTTCCCGGAGAACCGGATCGCGGACCACCGCACCGGCTACAAGGCGTACGACCTGGACCGCGTCATGAACGGTGCGCTCGAGCCCGTCGTCCAGTCCGCCATCCAGGCGGACGAAGAGGCACGTCTGGCCGCCATCGGCGACCAGGACGCGTAACCGCACACCCAGCCTGGAGGCCCGGATCACCGCCGACACGCCCCTCACGTACGCCGCGGATCGCCTGCTCGAGCAGGCGGCCGCGGCGCTCGTCGCGTCCGGCGTCCCGACGCCCCAGGTCGACGCCGAGCTGCTGCTCGCGTGGGCGACCGACACCTCGCGCGGTGCCGTGCAGGCTCGCGCGATGACCGGCGGCGCGATCGCCCCGGAGCACGTCGAGCGCTTCCGGCACGCGATCGCCCGACGGAGCACCCGCGAGCCGCTGCAGCACATCACCGGGCAGGCGTACTTCCGAGCGCTGACCCTGGCGGTCGGACCCGGCGTGTTCGTGCCCCGTCCCGAGACCGAGGGCGTCGTGCAGTTCGGCATCGACGCGCTCCGAGCCGTCGCGGTGCCGGCGCCGATCGCGGTCGACCTCGGCTCCGGCAGCGGTGCGATCGCCATCGCCATGGACACCGAGGTGCCGAACGCCGTCGTGTACGCCGTCGAACGGTCGCCCGAGGCCCTGCCCTGGACTCGCCGGAACACCGACGCCCACGGCGGCACGGTGCGACTCGTCGAGGGCGACCTCGCCGACGCGCTGCCCGAACTCGACGGCACCGTGTCCGTCGTGGTGTCGAACCCGCCGTACGTGCCGGACGACGCGATCCCGATCGACCCCGAGGTCCGCGACCACGATCCCGCGATGGCGCTGTACGGCGGACCGGACGGCCTCGACGCCGTGCGCGCCCTGGCCGAGACGGCGTGGCGGTTGCTCGTGCCCGGCGGGGTGCTCGTCATCGAGCACGCCGAGCCGCAGGGCGCCGGCGTCCGCGAGGTCCTGGCGCGACGGGGGTTCCGGACCCCGGAGACGCACGTCGACCTGACGGGTCGCGACCGCACGACCACCGCGACCCGGTAGGCGGACGCACCCCGGGCCTCCCGGTGGGTATGCCGTGCCGAGCTGTCTGCCGTGCTGGGCTGTCTGCCGTGCCGTGCGTTGCCGTACCGAGCGGAAACGGGCGTACCTGGCCGTTCAGAACGACCAGGTACGCCCGTTGCTTGTTGCCATCGCGAACGTGATGGGAAGGATCAGGCGACGGGGGAGGCCTCGCGCTGCTGCGCGACGAAGGCGCGGACGTGCTCGCGCAGGTCGGTGTCGCGCTCGACCAGGACCGAGTGGATGCCGACGCTCCGGGCACCCGCGATGTTCTCCGGCATGTCGTCGGCGAAGAACGTGCGTTCGGCGGGCACGCCGTGGTGCTCCATCGCGCGGAGAAAGACCTCGGGCTCGGGCTTGCGGGCGCCGAAGTTGCTCGACGTGTCCAGGTGCTCGCCGAACAGCCCCGGCAGTGACGGTGCCCACTGGTGGATCCACCGACCCGCGAGCGGCCCGTTGTTGGTGAGCAGGCCGACACGCCCGTGCTCGCTCGCGATCCGGACGGCCTCGATGCGCTCCGGCAGCTCGGTCATCGCGGACCCGCGGATGCGCGCCCACTCGGCCTCGGGGACGTCGCACTCCATCGCCCGCTCGAACGCGGCGAGGTACTCGTCGCCGTCGGCGAAGCCACCGGCCTCGGCACGCATCTCGTGGCCGCAGTCCCACCAGCGGCGTCGGAGCTCCTCGAACTCGTGTCCGGTGAACTCGGAGAGTGCGGCCATCCGCACCTGCCAGTCGTACCGGACGAGGACGTCGTCCATGTCGAAGAGAAACAGGAGGTGGGGCGCAGGGGTCTCGTTCACGATGTCCTCCATTGTGTCGCACTATCATCGTCGAGTCATGGCATCCCGATACGACTGCACCGACTCCGACGGGCTCCTGACCGGGATGCGGCTCGCACGTGCCGCCCTCGGGCGCGGAGACCTCGTCGTCGTCCCCACCGACACCGTCTACGGCCTCGCCGCGGACGCCTTCAACGCGGCCGCCGTCCAGCGGCTGCTCGACGCGAAGGGCCGGACGCGGCAGTCGCCGCCGCCGGTGTTGATCCCCGGCCCGCCGACGCTCGACGCGCTCGCGAGCGACGTGCCGCAGCAGGTGCGCGACCTCGTCGCCGAGTTCTGGCCCGGCGGCCTCACCGTGATCCTGCGCGCGCAGCCGTCGCTCGACTGGGACCTCGGCGAGACGCGGGGCACGGTCGCCCTGCGGATGCCGGACTCGCGGATCGCGCTCGAGCTCCTGCAAGAGGTCGGTCCGCTCGCGGTCTCGTCCGCGAACTCGACCGGCGACCCGGCCGCGATGGACGTCGACGCCGCTGAGCGGATGCTCGGCGACAGCGTCGCCGTGTACCTGGACGGCGGCGCGATCGGGGAGCACGAGGGCTTCGAAGCCTCCACCGGGTCGACGATCGTCGACGCGACGGGGCTGTCGGACGGCGGGAAACTCCGCATCGTCCGGCACGGGGTGATCTCCGACGACGAGATCATCCGGGTCGTCGGAGCCGACCTCGTCGGATGAAGTACTACCTGCTGGCGGGGGCGATCGCCGCGGTCGTGAGCTTCCTGGTCAGCGTGCTGGTGTGGAAGCTCGGTCTCAAGTACAAGTGGTACCCCCAGGTGCGCGAGCGAGACGTGCACCGCACGCCGACTCCGCGCCTCGGCGGGATCGCGATGTACATCGGCGTCATCGTGTCGCTGTTGGCGGCGTGGTTCCTGTTCCCGTCGATCGCGGGGACCGACTACTTCCGGCTGGTGTTCTCCGAACCGGGCCGCGTGCTGGCGGTGCTCGGGGGCGCGACGATCATCGTGGTGCTGGGCGTCGCGGACGACATCTGGGACCTCGACTGGATGACGAAGCTCGCCGGGCAGATCATCGCCGCGGGCATCCTCGCCTGGCAGGGCGTCGCGATCGTGTCGCTGCCGATCGGCAACACCCTGGGCGTGGGCTCGTCGTACATGAGCCTGATCTTCACGGTGCTGGCGGTGGTGCTCGTGATGAACGCGGTGAACTTCATCGACGGACTCGACGGCCTGGTCGCCGGGGTCGCGATCATCGCCGGCGGGGTGTTCTTCCTCTACACGTTCTTCATCAACCGCGTGGTCGTGCAGACCGAGTTCTTCTTCAACCTGCCGTCACTGCTGACCGCGGTGCTCGTCGGCTCCTGCTTCGGGTTCCTCATCCTGAACTGGCACCCGGCGAAGCTGTTCATGGGCGACGCCGGAGCGCTGCTCGTCGGCTTCCTGATGGCCACCAGCGCCGTGTCGGTCACGGGCAACATCGATCCCGCAGCGGTGCAGACACGCCAGGCGCTGCTGCCGGCGTTCATCCCGATCCTGCTGCCCTTCGCGATCCTGATCGTGCCGATCCTGGACTTCGGCCTGGCGGTCACCCGTCGGCTCAGCGCCGGCAAGTCACCGTTCTCGGCCGACCGCAAGCACCTGCACCACCGTCTGCTCGACATGGGGCACTCGCACTTCCACGCCGTCCTGATCTTCTACGCGTGGACCGCCACCGTCGCGGTCGGGTGCCTGCTGTTCCTGTTCGTGGACTGGTACTGGGTGGTCGCCTTCGTCGCGGTCGGCTTCACCGTGTGCGCCGTCGCCACGTTCGCGCCGCTCGGCCGGAAGCGCACCGAGATCGCCGCCCAGACCGCCAACCGTTCCGCCGCCGTGGTGGACGCCAGCCTCGACCCGCTCGACCGGGCCGCCAACGACCGCACGATCCCAGGAGACATCACGTGACCGCACCGAACGCGCTCGACCACGTCCGGCCGGTGTTCCGCCGCATCATCACGTGGGGCGCCGTGCTCGCGGTCGCCCTGGCGATCGTCGGGGGAGTCGTGGGGCTGCTCGTCGCCGACACTCCCGGGCTCGTCGGCGGCCTGCTCGGAGCCGTGCTCAGCGTGGTGTTCCTCGGCCTCACCGCGGTCAGTGTCCTCGTCGCGCTGCGCGTGTCCAAGGGGCAGATGATCTCCGGGGCCTTCTTCGGCATCGTGATGGGCACCTGGCTGCTCAAGTTCATCGTGTTCATCGTGCTGCTGGTGGCGCTGAAGGACCGTACCTGGGTGGACTTCCCGGTGCTCGCGATCGTGATCATCGCGGGGGTCGTCGGGTCCCTGGTCATCGACGTCGTCGCGGTGGCGAAGGCCCGCATCCCGATCGGCGTGCAGCTGCCCGGGGACGGGTCCGGTGGCTCCGCGGACGCTGAGAACCCGACCCCCCGCAACTGAGAAGCCGGGAAGCCTCTCGCACCTGATAGGCTTCTCGGAGTCCGCCACCGGAGCCTTTCGCTCGGAGCGGGCAAGCCTCCACAACGTCCACCATCGCGTGCCATGATGTGCGCGCGCCGACACAGGAGACAGCGCTGCTATCCCACGCTCTTCCCCTGTCCCTCTCTGCTGCGGTTGACACCGTTGCGGCGGGGAGCAGCAAGGCCGCCGAGTTCCATGGTCCGTCGATCAACGAGTTCTTCCCGGATGCGATCTTCTTCGCAGGGACGCCGTTCGAGATCGATCGGGTCGTCCTCATCCGCTTCTTCGCCGTCGCCGTGCTCCTGGTGTTCGCCTTCGTGGGAACCCGCGCGCTGAAGCTCGTCCCGAACCGCGGTCAGGCGTTCATCGAGTACGCGTTCGACGTCGTTCGTCGCAACACCTTCGACAACCTCGGAGAGAAGGACGGCAAGCGATTCCTGCCGCTCCTGGCGACGATCTTCTTCGGCGTGCTGTTCATGAACCTGACCGGTCTGATCCCGGGCATGAACCTCGCCGGCACCAGTCGCATCGCGATGCCGATGATCCTCGCGATCGTCGCCTACGTCGCGTTCATCTACGCCGGCCTCCGCAAGCACCCGGGCACGTTCCTCCGGAACTCGCTCTTCCCGCCCGGGGTGCCGTGGTTCCTCTACATCATCGTGACGCCGATCGAGCTCGTCTCGACCTTCGTGCTCCGTCCGGTGACGCTCACCCTGCGACTCCTGATGAACATGGTCGTCGGGCACCTGCTGCTCGTCCTGTTCTTCTCGGCCACGCAGTTCTTCTTCTTCGACGCTTCGCTCGGCTTCAAGGCCTTCGGCGTCGGGACCCTCGCGTTCGGCATCGCGTTCAGCTTCTTCGAGATCCTCGTCGCGCTGCTGCAGGCCTACGTCTTCATGCTCCTCACCGCCGTCTACATCCAGCTGGCGCTGGCTGACGAGCACTGATTCCTCACTGACCCCCTACGGGACCGGCAACCGTCGGACCCGCACCTCGAAAGGAAAACACGTGGACGCAACGACCGTTCTCGCGGAGATCAACGGCAACATCGCGACGGTTGGCTACGGCCTCGCTGCGATCGGCCCGGCCATCGGTGTCGGCATCGTCGTCGGCAAGACGATCGAGTCCGTCGCCCGCCAGCCCGAGCTCCAGGGCCGCCTGACGACCCTCATGTACATCGGTATCGCCTTCACCGAGGCCCTGGCCTTCATCGGCATCGCCACGTACTTCATCTTCACGAACTAAGGTTCCTCGATGCACAACGCACTCATCATCGCGGCGGAGGAGACGCACAACCCCCTCATTCCGCCGCTGTACGACATCGTGTGGTCCGCGGTGGCCTTCCTCATCATCCTCGTGGTGATGTGGCGTGTCGTCACGCCGCGCATCACGAAGATGCTCGATGAGCGCACTGAGGCCATCGAGGGTGGCATCAAGAAGGCAGAGGCTGCTCAGGAGCAGGCCGCTGCTGCGCTCGACGAGTACAACAAGCAGCTCGCCGACGCCCGCTCCGAGGCGTCCCGCATCCGTGAGCAGGCCCGCGCCGACGCAACGGCGATCGGCAACGAGGTCCGCGAGCAGGCAGCGGCCGATGCAGCACGCATCACGGCCAACGCCCAGGCGCAGATCGAAGCCGAGCGTCAGAGCGCCGTCCAGTCCCTCCGGTCCGAGGTGGGCACCCTTGCCCTCGACCTCGCGTCCGGTGTGATCGGCGAATCGCTCAAGGACGACGCCAAGTCGTCGGCAGTCGTCGACCGCTTCCTCGCCGACCTCGAGGCCTCGCAGGCCACGAAGACGGGGGAGCACTGAGCATGCGCAGCGCTACCAGAGAAGCACTCGCGTCCACCAGGGCGGTGCTCTCGGACCTCGGTTCGAGCGCCGACCTGGCCGTGGGTGCCGAGATCCTCGCCTCCGGGCGTGCGATCGCCGGTGCGCCGCAGCTGCTCGGGCTGCTGTCCGACCCGACGGCCGACCCGGCCGGCAAGAAGGTCCTCATCGACCGCGTCTTCGCCGGTCAGTCGCACGCGACTCGTGCGGTCCTGACCGCGGTGGCCGGCTCGCGCTGGTCCTCGCACCAGGACCTGCTCGCCGGCATCGAGGACGCGGGCATCCGCGCCGTCGCCGCCACCGCGGGTACCGACTCGCCGATCGAGTCCGAGCTGTTCGCCTTCGAGACCGCTGTCCGTTCGGACGCCGGCCTCGAGCTGGCACTCGGCACGAAGCTCGGCAGCCCGGCGCAGAAGGGCGCGCTCGTCGAGCGGCTCCTCGGCCCCAAGGCGTCGCAGCAGACCGTGACGATCGTCTCCGCGCTCGTGCAGCAGCCTCGCGGCCGCCGCATCGGTGAACTCGTCCGCGATGCCTCGCGCATCGTGGCCGAACAGGACGGCAAGCTCGTCGCGACCGTGGTCACCGCCACGGCACTCACGACCGCCCAGTCGGCACGCGTTGCACGCGGGCTGGCCGAGCGCTACGGCAAGGACATCAGCATCAACCAGGTCGTCGACCCCACGGTCGTCGGCGGGGTCCGGGTGCAGATCGGCGGCGACGTCATCGACGGCACCGTGTCCACGCGGCTCTCGGAGCTCCGGCTCCAGCTCGCCGGCTAGGCGTACGGTCGAAGCCGCTCCTCCCAAGTCCACAACGGGAACTGCCGAGTCCGGCAGCGTCACCCTCTCGGAGCCGAAGGGCCCCGGAAAACCACAAGGAAAATCCCATGGCAGACATCACCATCAGCCCCGATGAGATCCGTGATGCCCTGAAGGACTTCGTCTCGAACTACGAGCCGACGAAGGCCTCCACGGCCGAGGTCGGGCACGTCACCGACGCCGGCGACGGCATCGCGCACGTCGAGGGCCTCCCCGGCGTCATGGCCAACGAGCTCATCCGCTTCGCGGACGGCACGCTCGGCCTCGCGCAGAACCTCGATGAAGACTCGATCGGCGCCATCGTGCTCGGCGAGTTCGCCGGCATCGAAGAGGGCATGGAGGTCACCCGCACGGGTGAGGTCCTCTCCGCCCCGGTCGGCGACGCCTTCCTCGGTCGCGTCGTCGACCCGCTCGGCGCCCCGATCGACGGTCTCGGCGAGATCGCTGCCGAGGGCCGTCGCGCCCTCGAGCTCCAGGCTCCCGGCGTCATGGCCCGCAAGTCGGTCCACCAGCCGCTGCAGACCGGCATCAAGGCCATCGACGCGATGATCCCCGTCGGCCGTGGTCAGCGTCAGCTGATCATCGGCGACCGCCAGACCGGCAAGACGGCCATCGCGATCGACACGATCATCAACCAGAAGGCCAACTGGGAGTCCGGCGACGAGGACAAGCAGGTCCGCTGCATCTACGTCGCCATCGGTCAGAAGGGTTCCACGATCGCCTCCGTCAAGGGTGCGCTCGAGGACGCCGGCGCGATGGAGTACACCACCATCGTCGCCGCCCCCGCGTCCGACCCGGCCGGCTTCAAGTACCTCGCCCCGTACACCGGCTCGGCCATCGGCCAGCACTGGATGTACTCCGGCAAGCACGTCCTCATCATCTTCGACGACCTGTCGAAGCAGGCCGAGGCCTACCGCGCCGTGTCGCTCCTCCTGCGTCGTCCGCCGGGGCGCGAGGCGTACCCGGGTGACGTCTTCTACCTGCACTCCCGTCTGCTGGAGCGTTGCGCGAAGCTGTCCGACGAGCTCGGCGCCGGTTCGATGACGGGTCTCCCGATCATCGAGACCAAGGCGAACGACGTCTCGGCGTACATCCCGACCAACGTCATCTCCATCACCGACGGCCAGATCTTCCTGCAGTCGGACCTCTTCAACGCGAACCAGCGTCCGGCCGTCGACGTGGGCATCTCGGTGTCCCGCGTCGGTGGTGACGCCCAGGTGAAGTCGATCAAGAAGGTCTCCGGCACGCTGAAGCTCGAGCTGGCGCAGTACCGCTCCCTCGAGGCGTTCGCGATGTTCGCGTCCGACCTCGACCAGGCGTCGCGTCGTCAGCTGGACCGTGGTGCCCGTCTGACCGAGCTCCTCAAGCAGCCGCAGTACTCGCCGTACCCGGTCGAGGAGCAGGTCGTCTCGATCTGGGCCGGCACCAACGGCAAGCTCGACACCGTCCCGGTGCCGGACGTGCTGCGCTTCGAGTCCGAACTGCTCGACCACCTGCGTCGCAACTCCGAGGTGCTCACGACCCTGCGCGAGACGAACCAGCTCAGCGACGAGACCGTCGCCGAGATGTCGAAGCAGATCGACGAGTTCTCGAAGAGCTTCCAGACGAGCGACGGCAAGACCCTCGGCTCCGAGCAGTTCGACGCGGCAGACGCCGAGGACGTCGACCAGGAGCAGATCGTCAAGGGTCGTCGCTAGATGGCAGCGCAGGTCCGGGTCTACCGACAGCGAATCAAGTCCGCGAAGACCACGAAGAAGGTCACTCGCGCGATGGAACTGATCTCGGCGTCGCGGATCCAGAAGGCGCAGGCCCGCATGGCTGCGTCCGGCCCGTACTCGCGAGCCGTGACGCGTGCGGTGTCGGCCGTGGCGACGTTCTCGAACGTCGACCACGTGCTGACCACCGAGCCGGAGTCCTCGACCCGTGCGGCCGTGGTGCTCTTCACCTCGGACCGCGGCCTGAACGGCGCGTTCAGCACGAACGTCCTCAAGCAGGGCGAGGAGCTCGCCTCCCTGCTCCGCAGCGAGGGCAAGGACGTCGTCTACTACCTGGTCGGCCGCAAGTCCGTCGGGTACTTCGCGTTCCGTGAGCGCGCGTCCGAGCAGCAGTGGGTCGGCAACACCGACCAGCCCGAGTTCTCGACGGCCAAGGAGATCGGCGACGCCGTCGTGGCGAAGTTCCTCCAGGACACCGCAGAGGGCGGCGTGGACGAGATCCACATCGTGTTCAACCGGTTCCTCAGCATGGCGACGCAGGAGCCGCAGGTCGTTCGCCTGCTGCCCCTCGAGGTCGTCGAAGGGGTCGAGGAGCCCGAGGGCAACGAGCCCCTGCCGCTCTACGAGTTCGAGCCGGACGCCGATGCGGTGCTCGACTCGCTGCTCCCGGTCTACATCGAGAGCCGCATCTTCAACGCCATGCTGCAGTCGGCTGCTTCCGAGCACGCCGCCCGTCAGAAGGCGATGAAGGCGGCCAGCGACAACGCGGACTCGCTGATCCGTGACTTCACCCGACTCGCGAACAACGCGCGTCAGGCGGAGATCACGCAGCAGATCTCCGAGATCGTCGGCGGCGCCGACGCCCTCTCGTCGAAGAAGAAGTAGTCCGCGTCGTTCGCGGACAGATACCCACCCTCAGGAAGGCACCAGCCATGACCGACACCGCAACCACCGCGGTCGAGACGTCGTCGGCGCCCGGTGTCGGCCGGATCGCCCGTGTCACGGGTCCCGTCGTCGACATCGAGTTCCCCCACGACGCAATCCCGGAGATGTACAACCTCCTGTTCACGACCATCACCATCGGTGACTCGTCGCAGGAGATCGGCCTCGAGGTCGCCCAGCACCTGGGCGACGACCTGGTCCGTGCCATCTCCCTGAAGCCGACCGACGGCCTGGTCCGTGGCCAGGAGGTCCGTGACTCGGGCGCTCCGATCTCGGTCCCCGTCGGCGACGTCACCAAGGGCAAGGTCTTCGACGTCCTCGGGAACGTGCTCAACACGGACGAGAAGCTCGAGATCACCGAGCGCTGGCCGATCCACCGCAAGGCCCCGGCCTTCGACCAGCTCGAGTCGAAGACCTCGATGTTCGAGACCGGCATCAAGTCCATCGACCTCCTCACCCCGTACGTGCAGGGTGGCAAGATCGGCCTCTTCGGTGGTGCGGGCGTCGGCAAGACGGTCCTCATCCAGGAGATGATCCAGCGCGTTGCGCAGGACCACGGCGGTGTGTCGGTGTTCGCCGGTGTCGGTGAGCGCACCCGTGAGGGCAACGACCTCATCGGTGAGATGGAAGAGGCGGGGGTCTTCGACAAGACGGCCCTCGTGTTCGGCCAGATGGACGAGCCGCCGGGAACGCGTCTCCGCGTGGCCCTGTCGGCGCTGACGATGGCGGAGTACTTCCGCGATGTCCAGAAGCAGGACGTGCTCCTCTTCATCGACAACATCTTCCGCTTCACGCAGGCCGGCTCCGAGGTCTCGACGCTGCTCGGTCGCATGCCGTCCGCCGTGGGCTACCAGCCCAACCTCGCCGACGAGATGGGTGTGCTCCAGGAGCGCATCACCTCGACGCGTGGTCACTCGATCACCTCGCTGCAGGCGATCTACGTGCCGGCTGACGACTACACCGACCCGGCTCCGGCCACCACGTTCGCGCACCTCGACGCGACCACCGAGCTCTCGCGTGAGATCGCGTCGCAGGGTCTGTACCCCGCGATCGACCCGCTGACCTCGACGTCGCGGATCATGGACCCGCGGTACCTGGGCGCTGACCACTACGAGACGGCCACGCGCGTCAAGCAGATCCTCCAGAAGAACAAGGAACTGCAGGAGATCATCGCCATCCTCGGTGTCGACGAGCTCTCCGAAGAGGACAAGATCACGGTCGAGCGCGCTCGTCGTATCCAGCAGTTCCTCTCGCAGAACACGTACATGGCGAAGAAGTTCACGGGCGTCGAGGGCTCCACGGTGCCGCTCAAGGACACCATCGAGTCCTTCCGCGCCATCGCCGACGGCGAGTTCGACCACGTTGCGACGCAGGCGTTCTTCAACGTCGGTGGCATCAACGACGTGGAAGAGAAGTGGGCACAGATCCAGAAGGAGAACCGCTGACATGGCGGGTCTCAGCGTGAGCGTCGTCTCGGCCGACCGTGAGGTCTGGTCGGGCGACACCACCATGGTCGTCGCACGCACGACGGAGGGCCAGATCGGCATCCTCGCAGGACACGAGCCGATGCTCGCGATCCTCGCGCAGGGTCAGGTCCGCATCACGCGGGCCGATGGATCGACCGTCGCGGTCGACGCCGAAGACGGCTTCCTGTCGGTGGAGCACGACACGGTGACGATCGTCGCGCGGCAGGCCGCGCTGGCGTCCTGACCGGACTGACCGTCCTCCTCCCGCCTTCGGAGACGAAGCGGGAGGGCGGGGACACGAGCCGCACGCTCGATCTGCGTGCACTCTCGTTCCCGGAACTGGCCGAAGAGCGGGCCGCGGTGATCACCGCGGCCCGCTCTGTCAGTTCCGAGGAGTCCTCGGCCAGGACGGCTCTGAAGCTCGGCCCGAAGTCGATCGCCGAACGGTTCCGCAACCTCGAGCTCGACACGTCGGGCACGATGCCGGCGATCGAGCGCTACACAGGGGTGCTCTACGACCCCCTGGGCGCGCAGACCGCCGACGCGTCGACGCGGGCGTGGTGGCACGACCACGTGGTCGTGCAGTCGGCCATGTTCGGACCGATCGGTGCTGGCGACCCGATCCCGGCGTACCGTCTGTCGCACGACTCCCGGCTCGGGACGATCCGGCTGGCGTCGCACTGGCCGGCGACCTCGTCCAGGGTCTTGGCCGATCGGGCAGACGGCCTGGTCCTCGACCTCCGGTCCGAGGGCTACCGGCAGCTCGGTCCCGTCCTGGACGCGGTCGCCCCGCGCATCGTGAGCATCGACGGTTCCGGTCGCCGGCGGGCGTTGAACCACTGGAACAAGACGGCGAAGGGCCGACTGGTCGCGCTGCTCGCGCGCACCGGAGCGGTCGTCGCGACCATGGACGACCTGGTCGACTGGGCCGCCGCGAACGGCGTCGTGGTCGAACGCAGCGAGTCCGGCTGGGACCTGGTCGCCGAGAGCCTGGAACCCGTCACCGTCTGACCATCGCCCCGGTCCGTCCTCCACAGGGCGGGCCGGGGCGTTGCTGTCCACAGGTGGTCGGTTCGTGCCTGACTGGAGGCCCGGATCACGCTTCGATGGCGTGCATGATCCCCTTGACGGCACACACCCCTGACCACACCGCAGTCCGGTTTCCTCGCGAGATCGCGGCGGCGGTCACCCTCCCAGCAGCGGCCGCAGCGCTGGTCACGTCCGGCGTCGGCGCTGGCTCCCGCGTCGGCGCGATCGCGATCGTCACCGCCTGCGGTGCGCTGTCGACCCGCATGGCGCTCATCCCGTTCCTCGCCGCCCGAGACCAGCCGGATCCGCGCGCCATCCGGGGGTTCGACCCGTTCGGCGATCCCACCCCGCCGGCGTTGCACGGCCTCGGACCGGAACCGGACCGTGCTCGGCTGCGCACGGCTGGCGACCGGTGTGCCGAGGCCTGGCGGGTCTGGCGCGCCGAGGGCGGTCAGGCGGACAGCACGGCCGGAGCCGCCGGTGCGCTCGCACTCGGGGCCTGGTGCGCGTGGGCGCTCGGGTCGTCGGCCCGCGCCGAGACGCGGGCGCGCTACGCCCTCGAGACCCGGGCCGACGACCCGCTCGCCGGGCTGGTCCTGCGGTCGGTCCTGGCCGGCAGCGCGCCGACGTGGGCCGGGCCCCGTCGTGACCGGCACCGATCGTGACCGGCGCCGACCGCCGACGGCGCGGTGTGACGGGTCGACCGGATCGTCTACGGTGGAGGACACCACACCCGAAGGGCTCCGGTTGCGCGACGACGACATCGAGGACACCGTCATCCGTCGACCCCGCGGGTCGGACGGCGGCGATCGCTTCGACGACGTGCTCGGCGACACCGTCATCCGCCCGCGCACGGAACCATCCGAGCCGGTCGGCGACCCTGCCGACGACGGAGCCGACCCGGAGGACACGGTCGTCCGCGCCCGTGTCCGGAGCGCCGCCGGACCGCGCGTGCCCGCCGGAGCCGCCACGGGCCTCCCGTCCGTCCCTGCCGCGCCCGCGGCGCGTGTGCCGTCGATCCGCATCGGCGACCGCACCTTCCGTCTGGACCACCCGGTCGTCATCGGGCGGCGTCCGTCGCTGCCGCGGATCACCAGCGGCCCCGAACCGGAACTCGTGACGGTGCGCTCCGCCAACGGGCAGGTGTCGTCCTCGCACGTCCGCATCCACGCCGAGGGCGAAGCCGTGGTGGTGCAGGACCTGCGGTCCACGAACGGCACCGTCGTCCGACCGGCCGGCGCGCCGGTGTACCGCATGGCATCAGGTGCGTCGATCGTCGCGCTGACGGGTACGGTAGTCGAGGTCGGTGACGGCAACGCCATCGAGGTCCTCTCGCCGTACCTCCGGGTCGCACCGACGGCGGACGGGTTCCCACCGGTTCCCCCGTGGCCCACCGACCAGACAGCACACGGCACGCCCCGAACCCCCAGAGAGCGATCCTGAAACGTGACCGAACTCGGCCGAGCAGCGACTGCGCACGCCATCGACGTCCCCGGTGCCGACGGCGCCACCCTGACGCTCTCGTGGGGAGCCGCGACCGACGTCGGTCGTCGCCGTGACCACAACGAGGACAGCTACATCGTCGGGGCACCGTTCTTCGTCGTCGCCGACGGCATGGGCGGACACCTCGCCGGCGACCGCGCGAGCGACGCCGTCGTGCGTCGACTCGAGCAGGTGACGCAGGAACCCTTCACCACGCGGCAGGGCATCCAGCGGGCGCTGCTGCTCGCCACGGCCGACATCGAGCGCGCAGCCGGCGGCAACGCGATCGGAGCGGGCACGACCGTCACCGGCATCGCGCTGGTCGCGTCACTCGGGCAGCCGGCGGCCCTCGTCTTCAACGTCGGCGACTCCCGGACCTACCGGATCGAGGACGGCGTGCTGCGCCGCGTCACCGTGGACCACTCCGTGGTGCAGGAGATGGTCGACGCCGGGTTGCTGCGGGCCGAGGACGCCGAACAGCACCCGGACAGCAACGTCATCACCCGCGCGGTCGGGTTCGGCGAACCGCCGGCGCCCGACTGGTGGACCCTGCCGCTCCGCGCGGGCGACCGGTACATCGTCTGCTCCGACGGCCTGACGAAGGAGCTCGGCGACGCCGGCATCGCGCGCATCGCGGCGCGAGAAGCCGGTGCGCAGGGACTCGCCGAACGCCTCGTCGGTGACGCGGTCGTCGCGGGGGGCCGCGACAACGTCACCGTCGTGGTGCTCCAGGTCGACGCCGCCCCGGACGACGGCGACCTCGAGGACACCCTGCCGCGGCACTGACCGCCGGCACAGGACCCCCCGAACTGGGGGAGTGCGCCCGTCCACAGGTGGTCGGCGCGCGGATCGACGGTCACCGGCGCTTCGTACAATGACTGTGCCACGACGAGAGAGTTGGCCGCTCGGCCGGGGAGGAGATAGCGATGGCGCGTCGCCTGCCGTCTAACCCGCCCGTGATCGGCGGCTTCAGCCCCGTGCACGTCCTCGGTTCCGGCGGCTTCGCCGACGTCTTCCTGTACGAACAGGACATGCCGCGTCGTCAGGTCGCGGTGAAGGTGCTGCTCGATGAGGTCGTCGACGACCGCGTCCGGCAGATGTTCCAGGCCGAGGCCAACCTGATGGCGCGGCTCAGCACCCACCCGTCGATCCTCACGGTGTTCCAGGCGAGCGTCGCGGCCGACGGACGTCCGTACCTCGTGATGGAGCTGTGCTCCTCGTCGCTCAGCGAGCGGTACCGGCGCGAGCCGATCCCGGTGTCCGAGGTGCTCTCGATCGGTGTCCGGATCGGCTCCGCCCTCGAGACCGCGCACCGCGAAGGCGTGCTCCACCGTGACATCAAGCCGTCGAACATCCTGCTCACGGCGTACGGCAACCCCGTGCTGTCCGACTTCGGCATCGCGGCGACCATCGGCGGGACCGACCCGGACGAGCCCATCGGCATGTCGATCCCGTGGTCGGCACCCGAGGTCCTGATCGACGAATCCCGCGGCACGATCCAGTCCGAGGTGTACTCCCTCGCCGCCACCGTCTACTCCCTGCTCGCCGGCCGCAGCCCGTTCGAGGTCCGGGGCGGCAAGAACGGTGCGAGCGACCTGATGAGCCGGATCGACAAGGGCGGCGTCAAACCCACCGGTCGCACCGACGTCCCACCGTCGCTCGAGCGCCTGCTCGCCACTGCGCTGTCCCGCAAGGTGCCGTCGCGCCCGACGACCGTGCTCGAACTCGTGCGCGGGTTCCAGCAGGTCGAGGCCGAGCTCGGGATCCCGCAGACCGCGGCCGACGTCGCGGTCGAGGCGTGGGCCATCGCGACCCCGACCCCGGAGGGCGACCGGACCATGATCCGTGAGCTCCAGCCGCCGTCGCGGGTCGGCGCCCGCCGCCGCACCCGTCGCGCGGTCCAGGGCGGCGTCGTCGCCGGTGGTTCGCAGAGCGTCGGCACCGTCCACCGCACCGGATCGGTCACCCGTGCGCGTCGACGCACCCGGTCGACGCTCGTCTGGGCGACGTCCCTCGCCGTCGTCGTGGTCGCCGCCCTCGCCATCGCGACCGTGGTCGTCGTCGGGCGGCTCGGCGCCGGGGCGATCCCCGTGGTGGCGGACGTCCGCGCACAGCCCTCGGCGCAGGCGGTGTCGTTCTCGTGGGCGGACCCGGGTCTGCAGAGCGGCGACACCTACGTCATCTCGTCGAACGGCGCATCCAGTCAGCAGACCGGCACCACGTTCGTCGTCTCCGGGCAGCGCGGCGACGAGGAGTGCATCTCGGTCGCGGTCAACCGCGACGGCAAGACCGGTGCAGCGAGCGCGCAGAAGTGCGCGACCGTCGGGAGCGCCGGGTGATCCGCGCGCTCGTCGCGAGGCACCGATCCGCCGCCGTCACCACCGGGGTCTCCGTCCTGGTCGCTGCGGTCGTCGCGACGACCGCGATCGTCTCGACGGGGTACCACACGCAGCGCGTCGACCTCGGGGACGGCACGGTGTGGGTGCCCTCCGCCGAGTACGGAGCGGTCGGTCGGGCCAACACCGGGGTCCTCCAGCTGAACACCGCCGTCGAGACCGCGAGCGACGACCTGTCCGTGCTGCAGCGCGGGTCCATGGTCTACAGCGTCGACCAGACCAAGGGGACCGTGGCCAAGGTCGACGTCGCCGACGCCACCGTCGGCGATGCCGTGACCCTGCCCGCGGGGACACCGCAGGTCTTCTTCGCGGGAGACACCGCGGTGATCGGCAACCAGGACACCGGCGAGCTGTGGGCGACGCCCGCGGCCGACCTCGCCGAGTTCGACGCCTCGACCAAGGCCGACCTGACGCTCGGGGCGGACACCGTCTTCGACGCCTCGGACGGACACGTCGCGGTGTACTCGGCGAAGACCGGCACGGCATCGCTCGTCGACGTCGGGTCGACGTTGTCCGTCGACCAACGGTGGAGGGTCGACATGGACCGCACCGACGACTTCCAGGTCGCGACCTTCGACGGCCACCTGGCCGTGCTCGACCGCACCAGCGGCGCCCTGTCGGTCGACGGTCGCACCGTGGAGCTGGGGGACCGGGTCGGGGCGGCACCCGCGCTCCAACGGTCTTCCGACACCTCGTCGGACGTCACCGTCGCGGGCACCGCTGGACTCGTCCGGGTCAGCGCCTCGGGGTCCGTCGACGCCACCGCGCTCCAGGTGTCCGGACGCGCGGCGCGCCCCTACGTCGACGTGTCCTGCACCTACGCGGCGTGGGCCGGGGGTCAGGCGATCGACACCTGTGACGGCAACGCGCTCCAGCGGCTCGCGAGCACCGGTGGGACCAGCACGATGCAGATCCTGCACAACGGGCAGACCGTCGTCGCCAACGACCCCTTGAGCGGTCGTTCGTGGGCGATCGACCGCAGTGGCCAGCTCATCGACAACTGGGCCGACCTCATCAAGCAGGACGACGAGCAGCAGCAGGAGCAGGTCTCCGACGACGATCCCGAGGTCGACAAGGACCAGAAGCCGCCGGTGGCGGTGGACGACGACCTGGGCGCTCGTCCGGGACGCACCACGAGCCTCCCGGTCCTGCTCAACGACTACGACCCGAACGGTGACCCGATCATCGTGAGCGAGGTCGGGTCCATCTCGGAGTCCACCGGCCGGGTCGCCATCGTCGCCGACGGCCAGCGGCTGCAGGTGACGCTGTCGTCGCGCGCGACCGGCACCGTGACCTTCCCGTACACGATCACCGACGGCAATGGCGGGTCGGACACCGGGACCGTCCGTGTCACGGTGCGGCCGGAATCGCAGAACGAGGCCCCACGGCAGGTGCGTGACACCTCGACGGACGTGGTGCAGAACGGACACGTCGTCAGCAGCGTGCTCGGCGACTGGGTCGACCCGGACGGCGACCCGGTGTACCTGAAGTCCGCGACCGCCTCGGACGGCGACCGGGTGTCGACCACCCCGGACGGCCTGCTCGACTTCCGCGCGGACAGCGGCCGGACGGGCGACCGTGCCGTGCAGCTCGTCGTGAGCGACGGACGCGCCGACGGCCGCGGCTCGGTGACCGTGCGCGTGGCGAAGCAGGGGAGTGTGCCGCTGCGTGCCGACCCGTTCCCGGTGCAGGGCTACGCAGGCAAGGCGCTCACGGTCGAACCGCTCGACCACGTCCGGGGCGGCAACGGCACCGTGACCCTCACGAGCGTGTCGTCGTCGGCCGGGCTGACGGTCACCCCGAGCTACGACGCCGGTACCTTCCGGGTGCAGGGTGCGAGTGCCGGCGACCACCAACTCGAGTACACCGTCACCGACGGTGTGAAGACGTCGAGCGGCATCGTGCGCGTCACGATCCTCGCACCACCGGACGCCTCGACCGCGCCCATCACGACCCCGAAGACGGTCTTCGTCAACACGCTCTCGAGCAAGGACACCGACGTCACCGCGACCGACATCGACCCCGCGGGCGGGGTGCTGCTCGTCACCGCCCTCGACGGACCCGAGCGGGGCAGCGGCGTCCAGGCGAGCATCCTCGACCAGCACACCGTGCGCGTCACGCTGACCGCACCGCTCGACGGGCCGGTGTCGTTCGGCTACACCGAGACGAACGGCCTCGCGTCGTCTACCGGCACGATCACCGTCGTCGAGATCCCCAAGCCCGACCGGATCCAGCCGCCCGTCGCCCAGCCCGACAGTGCGACCGTCCGGGTCGGCGACGTCGCGAACATCGACGTGCTCGACAACGACACCCAGCCCGAGGGTGAACCCCTGACCCTTGAGCCCGAGCTCGTGCAGAACGTGCCCGGCGACGGCGGTCTGCTGTTCGCCTCGGGTGACCACCTGCGCTACCTCGCGCCGAAGACCCCCGGCAACTACACCGCCGTCTACCGGGTCGCGGGTCCGGACGGCCAGTACGCCGACGCCGCCGTCTCGATCTCGGTGCGCGAGCGGGACGCCGCGACGAACAACCCGCCGGTGCCGCAGACCGTCACCGCCCGCGTCGTGGCCGGTTCGTCGGTGCGGATCTCGGTGCCGCTGAACGGGATCGACCCGGACGGTGACTCCGTGCAGCTCGTCGGCGTCGGCTCGAACCCGGACAAGGGCTCCGTCACCGACGTCGCGTCCGACGCCCTGACCTATGAGGCGGGCGACTACTCGGCCGGCACCGACGAGTTCACCTACACCGTGGTCGACGCCCTGGGGGCGCGTGCCACCGGTACCGTCCGCGTGGGCATCGCGCCCCGGGCCGAACAGGCGTCGAACCCCGTCGCCGAGGCCGACCACGTGACGATCCGCCCCGGCGGGTCGGTGACCGTCCGGGTGCTGCAGAACGACTCCGACCCCGAGGGTGGCCAGCTCACCGTGTCGGCGGCCGAGCCCACCGCCGACGACGTGTCGGCGAAGATCCTGCGGAAGCAGCAGATCCGGGTCACACCCCCGAAGACCGCGAAGTCGGGCGACTACGCCGTGCTCTACACCGTCGCGAACGCGAGCGGGGGATCGAGCACCGCGTTCCTCACCGTCACGGTCGACCCGGACGCGCAGCCCCTCCGCCCCGAGGTCGACGACACCACCCTCGACCTGCAGGACATCCTGCGGCGCGAGAGCGTGACCGTCGACGTGCTCGAGAACGTCTTCTTCGCCGAGGGCACCGCTGCCGACCTGCAGGTCGGGATCGTCGACGGCTACGGCGACACCGCACGGCTCACCGACGACGGACGGATCACGGTCCGGCTCACCGACGAGTCCCAGGTCATCCCGTTCTCGGTCGCGCGGGTCGACCACCCCGACATCGTGTCCTACGGCTTCATCAACGTCCCCGGGTTCGACGACGCCCTGCCGCAGATCAACCGCTCGGCCGGTGCCGTCACCGTGAAGAGCGAGGCGACGGTCCGGATCCCGCTCGAGGACTACGTCGTGACCGCGAACGGTCAGACGGCGAAGATCACGGACCGCGGGACGGTGAAGGCGACGCACGCGAACGGCCAGAGCCTGGTCGTGGACTCGTCGACGCTGCAGTTCACCTCGTCGAAGCTCTACTACGGCAACGCGTCCATCTCGTTCGAGGTCACCGACGGTTCCGCGGCCAACGGCGGGGAGGGCCGGGTCGCGACCCTCGTGCTCCCGGTCACCGTGACGCCGCGGTCGAATCAGCCGCCGGCGTTCACCGGATCGGCGGTCGAGATGCAGCCGGGCGAGACCCGCACCGTCGACCTGACCAAGCTCACCGACTACCCGTACCCGAAGGACCTGCCGGAGTTGCGGTACTCCGTGGTGAGCAAGCCGACCAGCGGTGCCACCGCGACGATCTCGGGCCAGCAGCTGACCATCGCCGTGCCGGACACCGCGAAGAAGAACACGACGGCGTCGATCGGCATCGGCGTGCAGGACGACGCCAACGCCGGACGTGCCGGCACCGTGACCGTCGGCGTGGTGGCGTCCACCCGACCGCTCGTGCAACCCGGCGCCGACAGGTCGATCACCAAGCGTGGTGCGACCACGACCATCGACGTGCTGACGAACGACCAGCCGACCAATCCGTTCCCCGGTGAGAGGCTGCGCGTCGTGAACATCCGCGGGCTCTCCGGCGGCCTGCCGAGCGGTGTCTCGGTGACGCCGAGCGCCGATCGCTCCCGCCTGCAGGTCCGGGTCTCCGACACCGCGAAGCCCGTCGACGCCCACCTGCAGTACCAGGTCGCGGACGCCACGAACGACCCGGACCGGTACGTGTGGGGCGACGTGACCGTCTCCGTGCAGGACGTCCCCGACGCCCCGGGCACGCCGACCCGCACCGGCTCGTACGACGGCGGTCAGGCCACGCTGACCTGGTCGACGCCGCAGGGGAACAACTCGCCGATCACCGGGTACCGCGTGACGGGCACGAACGGTGTCTCGAAGAACTGCGGCACCGCGACCGTCTGCACGCTGACCGGGCTCGACCCGAAGGCGTCCTACCGGTTCCAGGTCATCGCCACCAACGCGATCGGCGACTCGAAGCCGTCGGGCAGCTCCGCTCCGATCAGTGCAGACTTCGTGCCGGCGCCGCCGAAGGGCATCACCGTCACGCCGAACGGGTCGACGCCGAACCAGCTCGACGTGAAGTGGAACGCCGTCGCCACTCCGAACCGGGGCAGCTCGGTCGACAACTACGTCGTGACCATCGAGGGTCCGGGGCTGTCCGACACCCGCAACACCGGCACTGCGACGAACACCTCGTTCGCCGGTGCCCAGAGCGCGGCGCAGTACACGGTGACCGTGTCGGCTCGGAACAGCGCTGATCGCAACGGCACGGTGGTGCAGTGGAACTCGGCGTCGGCGACGGGCTCGGCAATCGGTCGACCCGGAACCCCCTCCCTGAGCGCGACGGGGAACCGCCAGGGCTCGACCACTGCTGTCGCGTTGAACGCGACCGAGTCGAACTGGGCCGGTGGAGCACCGGGATGGACGATCGCGAAGTACGCCGCCAACACTCCGATCCCGGCCGGGTGTTCGACCGACGGCGCGGAGAGGACCTGGTCGAGCAGCAGCGCCAGCGACACGATCACGAGCCAGTACCGCTACGTCGCGTACGCCGACAACGGCCTGTTCTGCGCGCCCTCCCAGCCCGCCGGCGTCGAGGGCTACCAGACGCCGGACGCGCCCACCGGCAGCGTCAGCATCGGAACCGACGTCCGGAACCCACAGAACCACGTCGTCGACATCGCTGCGAGCGGGACGACCCGTTACCTGTACTACTCGGTGAACGACGGTCCCCGGGTTCGGTTCAACGGCAGCGCTTCGCTCGGTGCCGGCGCCGGGAACGGGATCGAGTCGAGGGTGGTCTTCACCGCGTGTGCGACCGATGGTGACTACTGCGCATCGAGCAGCGAGTCGAAGGGCACCGCGTACACCACCCGCGCCTCGGTGGTGAGCGCCGTGGTCGGCCAGGCGCCGGTCGTGAACCCACCCGACAACAGCAACAACGCGGCTCTGATCCCCACGTACAAGGTGGAGTACTGCACCGACGGGCTTCTGGGAAGCTACAACTGCACCGAGGACAAGCCCGACGGTGCGGGGAAGTACGCGCTGAGCGACAACGTGCCGGTCGGGTTCGATGCGATCCGTGTCACCGCAACCGTCAACGGCACGCCCGACCCGAGCCCGGACACGTTCATCATCACCCCCGCCGCCGGCAACTGACCATCCAGAAGGACGAGGACCACCCCGCATGAGCATGACCCCGGAGCAGGCCACCTGGTTCGCCGACGTCGCAGGCCGCATCGTGACCAACGTCGAGCAGGTGCTCCTCGGGAAGACGTTCGTGATCCGCCTCGCGGTGACGGCGATGCTCAGCGAGGGCCACCTGCTCCTCGAGGACGTCCCCGGCACGGGCAAGACGAGCCTGGCGCGGGCGATGGCGCAGAGCGTGCAGGGGACGACGAACCGCATCCAGTTCACCCCCGACCTGCTGCCCGGCGACATCACCGGCATCAGCGTCTACGACCAGCGCACGCAGGAGTTCGACTTCCACCGCGGCCCGGTCTTCGCGAACATCGTCCTCGCCGACGAGATCAACCGTGCGAGCCCGAAGACGCAGTCTGCCCTGCTGGAGGCGATGGAGGAGTCGGCGATCACGGTCGACGGCGTGAACCACCGCCTGGCGGCCCCCTTCATGGTCATCGCGACGCAGAACCCCATCGAGCAGGCCGGCACGTACCGTCTGCCCGAGGCGCAGCTCGACCGGTTCCTCATGAAGACCTCGATCGGCTACCCCGACCACGCCGCCACCGTGAAGATCCTCGAGACCTCGTCGGCTCCGTCGGCATCGGTTCCGCTCGCGAGCGTCGTGCCTGCGGCGACGATCACCGAGATGGCCGCGCTGGCCCGCACGGTGCACGTCGACGCCGTCATCGCCGACTACGTCGCACGGTTGGTCGACGCGACGCGTTCGGCCAGTGAGGTCCGCCTGGGCGTCAGCGTCCGCGGCGCGATGGGCCTCATCCGTTCGGCACGCGTGCTCGCCGCGCTGAGCGGCCGCCACTACGTCACGCCGGACGACGTCAAGGCCCTCGCCGTCCCGGTGCTCGCGCACCGCCTGGTGCTCGACGCCGAGGCGGAGTTCGACGGTGTCAGCGCGCCGAGCGTCATCGCACAGCTGCTGGTGGAGACGCCGCCGCCGGCCGACCGAGTCACGACGTGACGGACCGCCGGCCCGTCTCCACGCGCTCACGCCGTCCGTCCTCGACGCGGTCGCGTCGCGGGTCGACGGCGTACGAGCGCACGGGGACGGTCGCCGGCCTGACCAACGTCCGCTCACGGATCGTCGGTGACCGCGAAGGCGTCGCAGCGGATGCGGTCGTCGGGATCGTCCGGGTCTGGGCAACGGCCTGGAGGCTCGTCAAGCGTTCCTGGGGCGAGGTCTCGTCCGTCGTCACCGGGCTCGGGTGGACGGTCGCGGCCCTCACGCTCGTCGCGTTCGTGGCCGGCTACCGGTTCGGCCTGCGGGAGATCGTCGTCGTCGGGTTCGCGGGAGCGGTGCTCGTCGTCGTCGCCGCGATCGCGCTCATTGGTCGCACGCGGCTGGTGATCCGGATGCGCCTGCCGCAGCACCGTGTGGCGGTCGGCGACGAGGCCGGTGTGGTGGTCACGGCGGAGAACCCGACGCGTCTGCCCTCGGTGCCGACGACGGTCGAGGTGCCGGTCGGCCCGGGTCTCGTCGACGTCGCGATCCCGGCGATCGGCGCGCACGGCACGTTCGAGCAACTGGTACCCGTGCCGACCGTGCGCCGCGGCGTGCTCGATGTGGGGCCGGTCACCGGTGTCCGCGCCGACCCCGTCGGTCTCGTCCGTCGCGAGGTCGTCTGGACCGCACGCGAACAGGTCATCGTGCACCCGCGCACGATCGCGATCCCGTCGACGAGCACCGGCCTGGTGCGTGACCTCGAGGGGCAGGCGACCACCGATCTGTCGCCGGCGGACATCGCGTTCCACGCCATCCGCGAGTACATGCCGGGTGACGATCCCCGCACCATCCACTGGAAATCGACGGCGAAGTCGGGCGCGCTGATGGTGCGCCAGTTCGAGGACACGCGCCGCTCGCACCTGGTCGTGGCGCTGGGCATCGCCAGGTCGGAGTTCGGGGACGACGAGGAGTTCGAGCTCGCGGTGAGCGCTGCGGCCTCGCTCGGTGCTCGTGCGATCCGCGACGGCCGAGAGGTCTCGGTCGTGGTGTCGGAACGCACCCCGGAGTTCGCGAAGCGTGCCGTCTACGCGGTGCGGACCCTGCCGACGGTCACCCCGACGCGACTGCTCGACGACTTCGCCTCGGTCGGACTCGCCGATGCCTGCCTGCCCATCGCCGAGGTCTCCCGGATCGTCGGCAGCGACACCGAAGGCATCTCGGTGGCGTTCCTGGTCGTCGGTTCGACGATCGGGCTGCCGGCGCTCCGGCTCGCGGCGACCCGCTTCCCCGTCGGGGTCGAGGTCGTCGCGGTGATCTGCGAGCCCGAAGCACAGCCACGGTTCCTGCGGGTCGCGGGCCTGACCGTGATGACCATCGGCTACCTGGACGACCTCCGGCACGCCCTGCACCGATCGGCCGCCGCGTGAGCGCCCCTCCGGTGGCCGCGCCGACGCCGCCCGCGGAGCGTGCCCGTCGGTCGACCCGGCGTTCCGATCGCCGCGATGCCCGGCGGCTCGTGCCGTTCCGTCTGGCCGGCGGGACCCTCGTCGTGTGGCTCCTGCTCGCGGTCGCGAGTGTGTCGTGGTGGCCGGTCTACCGTGATGACTCGATGATCGTCGCTGCGGTGACCGCGATCGTCTTCGGCACCCTCGTCGCCCTCGTCGGCGCGGTCCTGCGGCTGCCGCTGGTCGTGGTGGCGATCGCGACGGTGGCGGCGTTCACGCTCGCCGGTGTACCCGCCGCCGTGCCTGGTCAGGCCAACGGGGTCCTGCCGACGGGCCCTGGCCTGCTCGCGCTGTTCGCCGGCGTCGCGCTGGGGTGGAAGCAGCTGGTGACCATCAGCCTGCCGGTCGGCTCGTACGAGGCGCTCCTCGTGCCGTACTTCGTGACGCTCCTCGTCGCCACGGTGACGGCCGTGAGCGTGGCGACCCGGGCCTCCAGGCAAGAACTCGCGAGCATCCCGGCGCTGGTGCTGTTCGCGATCGGGGTGGTCGTCGGGCCGAGCCGGCTGGACACGTCGATCGTGACGGCCGTCGTGCTCGTCGCGGTCGCGGTCGCGCTCGTGTGGGCGCTGACGGTGCGGCACGCCCGTCGCGCGGTCGCCGTGGCGACCACGATCGGGTCGTCGGTACCGATCGCCCGGTCGGTCGTCCGCCCGGCGCTCGTCGGCACGGGGACGATCGTGGCGGCGGCCGTCGTCGCGACGGGGCTCGGGCTGGTCGCACCGCCGGCGAACGAGCGCACCGTGGCCCGGACGGACGTCGTGAAGCCGTTCGACCCCCGCGACTACGTCAGCCCGCTGAGCGGCTTCCGCGCGTACGAGGAACAGAGCGCGGCGGACACCGCACAGCTCCGGGTCACCGGACTGCCGGAGAACGGGTTCGTGCGCATCGCGACGCTCGACACCTACGACGGCGTGGTCTACCGCGTCGGCGGGTCGGACGGCTCCTCGTCGTCGGGGACGTTCGAGCGGGTGCCGACGTCGGTCGACGTCCGTGGCGTGGACGGCACCACGGTGCGCGTCGGGGTGACCGTCGACGGCTACAACGGGGTCTGGCTGCCGACGGTGGGGGACCTGGAGCGCGTCGACTTCACCGGGACCGACGCCGACGACGAGCGCGGGTCCTTCTTCTACAACGGCTCGACGCAGACGGGCGCCGTGGTCGGCGGTGTCCGCGAAGGCACTTCCTACGACCTGACCGCCGTGGTCCCCGACCAGCCGACGGACGAGCAGCTCGCGGCGGCCCGCCCGGGCAGCGCCGCGGTCCCCACGGCGCGCGAGGTGCCGGACGCCGTCCGCGAGACGGTCGAGGCGACGACCGATGCCGATGCGACGTCTGGTGCGAAGCTCGTCGCGGTGATCCAGGCGCTCAAGCGCAACGGGTACGTCAGCCACGGCGTGGGCGACGACCGGATGAGCCGTTCGGGGCACGGCGCCGACCGCATCCAGGAGCTCCTGACGTCGCCGCTGATGATCGGCGACCAGGAGCAGTACGCCGCGGCCGCTGCGCTGATGGCCGACGAGCTCGGGTTCCCGGCACGGGTGGTCATGGGCTTCACTGCGGGCGGCGACTCGGGGTCCGGCGGGGCGTCGGTGAGCGGGGGCACCACGACGTTCCGCGGCTCGGACGTCACCGCGCGCATCGAGGTCGACACCGCGCAGTGGGGGTGGGTGATGCTCAACCCGAACCCGAGTGTCCGCGAGATCCCGAACGAGCAGCAGCAGACGCCGCAGCCGGTGACCCGTCCCGAAACCGTCGTGCCGCCGCCTCCCGTCGACCAGCAGGACCAGGACCAGCAGGCGCCGCCGCAGAGCGATCGGAACACGCCGCCTGTGCAGCCGCTGTGGTTGCAGATCCTGCTCGCAGCGCTGCCGTGGGTGCTCGGTGCACTGGGGCTGATCGCCCTCGTGCTCCTGCCGTTCGGGGTGATCGTCCTGTTGAAGCGGGTCCGCCGCCGACGGCGGCGTCGTGCTCCGACGCCGCGCGGTCGCATCGTGGGGGCCTGGGACGAGTACCGCGATGCGCTCCTCGACCGTGGACACGACGTGGCCGGATCGGCCACGCGACGCGAGACCGTCGCCGGTGCTCCGGGTGAGGGCGGGACCGGACTGGCCGCCCTCGCCGACCGGGCGGTGTTCGGACCGAGCGACGTCGACCAGGCCGCTGCCGACCGGATGTGGTCGGCGACGGACGACGCGGTGGGGACCCTGCGCGCCGGTCGGACGCGTCGTGAGCGGTTCCGCACCGCCGTGTCGCTCCGGTCCCTGCGCGGACCCGAACGGCCGCGCGCGACCACCGGTCAGGGCTCGGCGAGACGCGGTGACTACGATGGCCGGAGGCCTGACGAGCGTCGTGGACGGCCGAGTGAGGACAGAGGCAGACCGTGATCAGATGCGAACACTGTGGATCGATGCTCCCGGAGGGGGCGATCTTCTGCGGTGAGTGCGGACGCGCGGTGACCGCCGGAGCGAGCCGCCGGCCGGTCGCTCCGACCCCCGTCGAGCAGGCGCCGCCACCGCCCCTGCAGCAGCCCGACTCCCACGGACGTCGCTCCGACCCTGCGGCTGACGCATGGTTGCCCGAGTCCACCCTCGACCCAGCCACCCGCGCCTGGCTGACCGGTGCCGACCGCCGCAGCAGCGAACCGCCGGCCGCGGTGCCGGTCCAACGCCCCGACGACCTCG
This sequence comes from Curtobacterium sp. 18060, assembly GCF_902706105.1. Lineage (NCBI taxonomy): Bacteria > Bacillati > Actinomycetota > Actinomycetes > Micrococcales > Microbacteriaceae > Curtobacterium > Curtobacterium sp. 18060. Next base: position 49,098 of record NZ_CACSJV010000003.1, read on the forward strand.
CCCCGCGCGAGGCGCCGTCGCACGTGCACGGTGCGGGCTCCGGCCTCGGCAACTGGTCGAACGCGGCCGCGCAGCCCGACGCCGTCCCTGCTCCGGACGAACCGCCACTGGACCCGGACGCCTACCGCTCCGAGCCCGCAGACGTCCTCGCCGACGACCCCGAGCGGACCCGGCTGGCTCCTGTCGAGGACCGTCCCGCGACCCCGCCTGGTACTGACGAGGCGCCGGCACCCGTGTGGGCGCCGCCGGTCGCTCCGGCCCCGACCGCGGCGCCGGCCGGACCGTCCTGGTGGGTCGGCCGCGGTGCCACCACCGAGGCCGCACCGCCCGCGTCCGGAGCCGAGTCCGCTCCTGTCGTCCCGCCGGTCCCGAGTGCACCGGCCGCCGCTGACGAGACGTCCCACGACACGTCCCACGACACGCCCGACGGCACCGCGGCATCCCCGCACGCGACGGACGACTCGCCCGTGCACGTCGAGTCCGACGACGCCGACGACACGTCGTCCACCCGCTCCGGCGAACCCGTCCAGGACGGTGCGCTCGACCAACCGACCGCCGCCGCGCCCGTCGTGTCGCCGCCGCAGCCGGGGGACACCGCCGTCGTCGAGCCCCTGATCGACCGCCGACCGCCTCGGCCCGCGCCGCTCGTCACGCCGGGCATGCACGCCACGACCATCTGCCACGTCTGCGGCAACCGCCTCGAGCCCGACGACATCTTCTGCGGCGAGTGCGGGGCAGTCCGTCCCGCCGTGACCGCAGCGTTCACCGGACCGGTCGTGCCGCTGCCGATGGCGCGTCCGGACTGGGCGACCGAGCACTCCGGTGTGGAGTCGGCCGGCGCCGGCGGGTCGTCGTCGACCGACACGCCGGACGACGAGATCCCGGTCGATGCGCCCGCGGACGACCGGATCACGAGCGACGAGACCGCGGCGGACGACACCGCCGCCGATGACGAGTCGGCCCTGCCGGACAGCGAGGCCTCGCGCCCGGGTGGGCGTCCCCGCGGCGCACACGCGGCGCCGGTGACCGAGCCGTCCGAGCCCGGGGACGCGGCACCGCACGTTGAACCCCAGGACCCTGAACGGTCCTGGGCCCCGCCGGCGCAGGCCCCGCTCGCCGCGCCCCTGCCTCCGGTCCCCGGGGCGACGGCACCCGAGCTCCCGCTCCCGCCGTCGGACCGTCCCTCGGCCAGTGCGGACGCCGACGAGCTCGACGAGGACGTCGACGAGACCCGCATCGTCTCGAAGACCCCGACGCGCGCGCCGTTCCTGCTGCACTTCAGCACGGGTGAGCGGTTCGGGGTGCACGGCACCGGCCTGCTCGGTCGTCTGCCTCGTCCGCAGCCGGGGGAGCGCTACGACGACCTGCTGACCGTGCACGACCCGGGCAAGTCGGTGTCGAAGACCCACCTCGAGCTCGGCCGTGACGGAGACGACCTGTGGGTGTCCGACCGGTTCTCCGGCAACGGCACCGTCGTCCGCCACATCGACGGTTCGATCCGTCGGTGCGAGCCCGGGCGTCGGTACCGCGTGGAGCGCGGTGCACGGGTGGACATCGGCGAGCAGTTCTTCCTCGTGCAGTAGCGCTGCCGGACTTCTCCACAGATCGGCCGTCGGCGCCCTCGGCGGCGCCGCCGGCCTGTTGCGATGGAGCCATGACACCCTTCGCTGCTCGGTGCGTCCTGGTCGGGACCTCCGTCGTGCTCGTCCTCGCCGGGGTGATCGCGCCCATCGACGGCGCTTCGCGTGCGGTGGTGTTCGCAGCCGCCGTGTGCTGCGCGGTGCTCGACGTCCTGCTGCACCGGTCCGGCGCTGGCGGGCCCCGCGAACCGGAGTCGCTGTCCGGCGACGAATCCGCAGCGGCGATCGAGCCCCTCTGTCCGAGCGCACCCGGACGGCTCCTGCTCGGCCACGGCCCGGACGGTGTCCCGTGGGAGACCCACGCGGCCGGTCACGTCGTGGTCGTCGGCACCGGGGCACTCGCCGCCGCGGTGTTCCAGGCGATCGCCGATCAGCTCCGCGCCACCGCCGATCCGTGGGACGACCTCCGCGCAGCCGGCAGACTCGGAACTGTCGCTGGGGACGCCGCGGCGCTGCCCACCGGCGCGGCCCTACCCGACGCTAGGGCCCTACCCGACGGCACAGCGGTGCTCGCTCGCCTCGACCGCTCCGGACGTCCGAGCGGCACGGTCGTGCTCGTCCCGGGTCTCGGCACGATGCCGCGGTCGTGGGACACAGCGGTCGAGGTCACCCGCTACGGCTGCACCGTGCGTCGCCCACCCGACCGACGCGGTGTCATGCTCACACCGGAGCTCCCGGAGCTCGTCGGGTGACGGCCTCAGCGCAGGCCGGAGCCGACGCGGACCGCGCCGACCGGCACGCCACCGCCGAGCACCTGCTCACCCGTCGCCGCCAGGACATCGGCCACGCCGTCGGCACCCACCAGCCCGTTCCGCTGCAGCAGGGTCAGCGCTGCGAGGGTGCCTGCACGCTGCGACCCGTCCAGCACCTTCACCGCGACCGCGGCCCCACCGGGCAGCCCCATCACCATGACGCCCTCGGCACCGAGCTTCGCCAGGACCTGCAACCGCTCGATCGTGACGGTGTTGGCCCGACCGACCCCGTCGATCGCCCACGGGTGCGCCAGGACGGCGTCGGTCAGTGCCGCGGAGTCGTCGTCGGCCCGAGCGACGACACCGGCGAACCCGCGTGCCAGTCCGGTCAGTGTGAGCGGGAACACAGGGGCGCCGCAGCCGTCGGTGCCGACCAGGTCGACCGTCTCGTGCGTGTACTCCTCGACCACCGAGCGGACCCGCTGCTGCATCGGGTGCTCGATGTCCAGGTACGTCGCCTCGTCCCACCCGTTGACGCGGCAGGCGGCGAGCATGCCGGCGTGCTTGCCCGAGCAGTTCATCGCCAGGCGCCGGGGGCCGTCCATCGTCCTTCCGGTGGCTCGGTCGAAGGGCATGTCCGGCGGGCACCCGAGGTCGGCTTCGACGTGGTCGAACGACTCGAGCATGTGCAGCGCGAGGGCCTGGTGCGCGGGGGTGCCGGCGTGGCTCGCGGTGGTCAGGACGAGTTCCTCGTCGGAGAACCGGGCACCGGCTCGGCGGACGGCCAGGGCCTGGAACGGCTTCATCGTCGAGCGCGGGTAGATGCTGGCGGCGACGTCGCCGACCGAGTCGACCACGGCACCTGCGGAGTCGACCACGACCCCGGCGCCGATGTGCCGGCTCTCGTCGAACCCCGACCGGTCGAGGACCGCGAGTTCGACCGACCCGTCGGCGGTGAGAGGATGGCGATCAGTGCGGACTTCGTGGCTCACCGTCATGCCGCCATGCTAGCCAGGGCGGACGACCGCCAGTGACGCCGACGAAGGGGCAGCACCCGTGCAGGACCACACCTACGAGGTCTCCGTCAGCTGGACGGGAGACCGAGGCACCGGTACCTCCGGCTACCGCGACTACGGGCGCGAGCACGTGGTCTCGGCGGTCGGCAAGCCCGACGTGGCCGGCTCGGCCGACCCCACGTTCCGCGGTGACCGCGACCGCTGGAACCCGGAGGAACTCGTCGTCGCCGCGTTGGCCCAGTGCCACATGCTCAGCTACCTGCACGTCGCGGTGACCCAGGGCTTCACCGTCGTCGACTACCGCGACACGGCCACGGCATCGCTGAACCTGAACCGCGACGGCTCGGGCGAGCTCACCGGGGCGACGCTGCACCCGGTCGTGACGATCCTCGAGGCGGACCGGGTCGCCGACGCCGAAGCCGCCCACGCCACGGCCAACCAGCTGTGCTTCATCGCCCGGTCGGTGTCGTTCCCGGTGCACCACGAGGCCGAGACCGTCGTCCGTGCTGCGACATTGGCAGGGGACTCTTCAACGGGTGGGGCAGACTAGGTTCCCGTGAAGCGTCTGCGCCTGCTCCCGATCGCCCTCGTCCCCGCCGTCGTGCTGGGACTCGCCGCCTGCTCCGGCTCCGGCTCGGACGGGTCCACGGCCTCGCCGACCCCGACCGCCAGCGCGACCGCCTCGGCGATCACGTCCTGCCCGGACCCCGGCAAGTCCTCCGACGCGATCCGCGCGATCGGCTCGTTCGGCGGTACGAAGGCCCCGACGGTGAAGTTCACGGCCGGCCTCTCGGCGAAGAAGCCGCAGGCCACGAAGCTCGTGTCCGGCAAGGGCGCGTCGCTCGACGAGGGCGACTACGCCCAGGTGTCGTACACGGTCTACGAGGCCAAGGACGCCAAGAAGCTCGGCACCGTCGGCTTCGACGAGGGCAACCCGCAGGTCCTGTCCGTCGGCGGCTCGGGCTTCGGAGCCCTGCTCGCGTGCTCGAAGGTCGGCGACCGTGTGGCCGCCGTGGGCCAGTCGTCGGCACTCGGCTTCAACACCGGTGGCGAGATCGTGGTCGTCGCCGACGTCGTCGCGCAGACCCCCACCAAGGCGAACGGCACCCCGAAGGACCAGGACCCGGCACTGCCGACGGTCACGGACAAGTCGAGCGGCGAGCCGGAGATCACGATCCCCGACGGCGTGAAGGCCCCGACGAAGACGACGGTCGAGGTCCTCAAGCAGGGCAACGGCGCCGCCATCGCCGACGGCGACACCGCCCTCGTGCAGTACAAGGGCGTCGTCTACGACACCGGCAAGGAGTTCGACTCCTCGTGGTCGAAGGGCGCCCCGACGACCTTCACGGTCTCCGAGAGCGCACTCATCAAGGGCTTCGTCACCGGGCTCGTCGGCCAGAAGGTCGGCTCCCAGGTGCTGATCGTCGCGACGCCGGAGGACGCCTACGGCGCGAACCCGCAGGAGGGCTCGGGCATCCCGAAGAACGCCACCCTGGTCTTCGTGGTCGACATCCTCGCGAAGGGCTGACCGTGGCCCGGCGCCGCATCGTCGTCCTCGGCAGCACCGGCTCGATCGGCACGCAGGCGCTCGACGTCGTCGCCCGCAACCCGGACCGGTTCGAGGTCGTCGGTCTGACCGCCGGCAGCAACCGTGACCTCGTCGTCGAACAGGCTGCCCGGTTCGGCGTCCGCGACACGGCGTTCGGGGCGCAGGACTCCGAACGGCTCGTCCGCAACGTCGAGGCGGACGTCGTCCTGAACGGCATCACGGGGTCGGTCGGCCTCGGGCCGACGCTCGCGGTGCTCGAGACCGGTGCCACCCTGGCGCTCGCCAACAAGGAGAGCCTCATCGTGGGCGGCTCCCTGGTGCAGCGGGCTGCTGCACCGGGCCAGATCGTCCCGGTGGACAGCGAGCACTCGGCGATCGCGCAGGCGCTCCGCTCCGGTGCCGACACCGAGGTGCAGCGGCTCGTGCTGACGGCGAGCGGCGGTCCGTTCCGCGGCCGCACCCGCGAGCAGCTCCGCGACGTCACCCCGGCGCAGGCGCTGGCGCACCCCACGTGGGACATGGGCCTCGTCGTCACGACGAACTCCGCCACGCTCGTCAACAAGGGACTCGAGGTCATCGAGGCGCACCTGCTCTTCGGCGTGCCGTACGACCGCATCGAGGTCACGGTGCACGCGCAGTCGATCGTGCACTCGATGGTCGAGTTCGTCGACGGCTCCACCATCGCGCAGGCCTCGCCGCCGGACATGCGTCTGCCGATCGCGCTCGGCCTGGCGTGGCCGGACCGCGTGCCCGGGGTCGGCGTGCCGCTCGACTGGACCACGGCGAGCACCTGGACCTTCGAGCCGCTCGACGCCGACGCGTTCGGCGCCGTCGCCCTCGCGAAGCGTGTCGGTGAACTCGGCGGGACCTTCCCGGCCGTGTTCAACGCGGCGAACGAGCAGGCCGTGGCCGCGTTCCACGCGGGCGCCATCGGCTTCCTCGACATCGTCGACACGGTCGAGCGCGTCGTCGAGGAGCACACCGCGGGGGAGCCGTCACTCGACGGCGTGCTCGCTGCGGAGCACTGGGCCCGCGCCGCGGCGGACCGCGCGCTGACCCGCTGACGCGATCCGCGCCTCCCGTCGGTCGCATGGTCACCACGTGACGGACGGGGCCCACACCGCCGGTTCCGGCGCGACGCGCCAGCGGCGGGACGGCCGTGCCGGTGGGGAGAAGCTCAGATCACCTCCCAGACGGCGCTCGGCTCCGTCATGGCAAGCGTCCCGTACCCTTTCCCGGTGACCGTCGAATCCGTCCTGCTCTTCGTCCTCGGCGTGGTCGTCTTCATCATCGGCCTGCTGGTCTCGATCGGACTCCACGAGCTGGGGCACCTGTCCTTCGCGAAGCTGTTCAACGTCAAGGTGACGCAGTACTCGCTGGGGTTCGGCAAGGCCATGTGGTCGTTCAAGCGGGGTGAGACCGAGTACGGCATCCGCCCGATCCTGCTCGGCGGCTACATCTCGATGGTCGGCATGCTCAAGCCGCGCGCCTCCGGCCGCCCGAGTGCGATCACGAACACCGGCATGTACGGCGCGTTCGTGCAGGACGCCCGTCAGGCCAGCGCGGAGCAGATCGCGGACTCCGGCGGCGACGACTCCCGCGCCTTCTACCGGCTGACCCCGTGGAAGCGCATCATCGTGATGGTCGCTGGCCCCGCGATGAACCTGGTGATCGGGATCGTCCTGTTCGGCGTGCTGTTGTGTGGCTTCGGGTCGCCGACCACGACGTTCACGTCGAGCGTCGACTGCGTCCTGCCGACCAGCCAGACGACCGAGTGCACCTCGGGCGATGCGGAGTCGCCGGCGAAGCAGGCCGGCATCGCGTCGGGCGACGTCGTGCTCTCGGTGAACGGTGAGCAGGACCCGACCATCGCGCGCGTCTCCGAGGTCTTCCAGAAGTCGGCCGGCGAGCAGGTGACGGTCGTCGTCGAGCGTGACGGTGCCCGGAAGACGCTCGAGATCACCCCGACGACCGCCACCCGCGACGTCTACGACGCCGAGGGCAAGGTCGTCACGAACGACGACGGCACGACGAAGACCCAGCGGGTCGGTGTGGTGGGCGTCAGCATCGGGCAGTCGCTCGTGCGGCAGTCGCCGGCCGAGGTGCTGCCCGCGACGGGTGCGCAGATCTCCGCGTCGGCGCACCTGATCATCGATCTGCCGCAGCGGCTGGTCGCCGTCTGGAACGCGGCGTTCGGCGCGCAGGAGCGGTCGCAGGACAGCCCCGTGTCGGTCGTCGGTGTCGGCCGAGCGATCGGCGAGGTCTCGTCGATGAGCGGCGTGCCGGTGGTCGACAAGGCGTACACGATCCTGGGGCTGCTGGCCTCGCTGAACATCGGCCTGTTCGTGCTGAACATGGTGCCGCTGCTGCCGCTCGACGGCGGGCACATCGCCGGCGCCCTGTGGGAGGCGATCAAGCGACGGGCCTTCAAGCTCGTCGGCAAGGCGGACCCGGGCCCCATCGACCTGGCGAAGACGATGCCGCTCACGATGGTCGTCGTGGTGCTGTTGGCGGGGATGAGCGCGCTGCTGATCTACGCCGACATCGTGCGGCCCGTGAACCTGTTCGGGTAGTCGCTGCGGCGCTACGCTCAGCGGATGAGCACAGCGCCCACGAACTCCGGGCCCACCACCGCCGCGCCCGAGGTCCGCACCGTCGAGCGGCAGGGTCTCGACGTCATTGCCGAGTCCGACCGCAAGGGCACCCCGCGGGGACTGTTCTGGCCGTGGTTCGCGGCGAACATCTCCGTCCTCGGCATCGCCTACGGATCGTTCGTCGTCGGGTTCGGGATCTCCTTCTGGCAGGCCACCATCGTCTCGGTCGTCGGGGTGGTGTTCTCGTTCCTGCTGTGCGGCGTCGTCGCGATCGCCGGCAAACGCGGGTCGGCGCCGACGATGGTGCTGAGCCGTGCGGCCTTCGGGGTCCGCGGCAACCGGGTGCCCTCGTTCCTCAGCTGGATCCTCACCGTCGGGTGGGAGACCGCCCTCGCCGCGCTGGCGGTCCTCGCGACCTCGACGGTCTTCACCGAGCTCGGCTGGGACGGCGGGGTGCTGACGAAGGTCGTCGCCCTCGTCGTGGTCGCCGCGCTCGTGGTCGGGGCCGGCGTCGCGGGCTTCGACGTCATCATGCGCCTGCAGACCTGGATCACGGTGATCACCGCTGTGCTGACGGTCGTCTACGTGGTGCTCGCGGTGCCGTCCATCGACTTCGGCGCGATCGCGGCGCTGCCGACGGGCAGCAGCCAGCAGTTCATCGGTGCGCTCGTGCTGGTGATGACCGGGTTCGGCCTCGGCTGGGTGAACGCCGCTGCCGACTACTCGCGGTACCTGCCGCGGTCGTCGTCCACCGGGGGAGTCGTCGGGTGGACGACCTTCGGCGGGGCGCTCGCACCGGCCGTCCTCGTGGTCTTCGGTGTCCTGCTCGCCGGTTCGTCGCCGGACCTGAACGCCGCGATCGGTGCCGACCCGATCGGTGCCCTCACGTCGATCCTGCCGGTGTGGTTCCTCATCCCGTTCGCCCTCGTCGCGATCCTCGGGCTCGTCGGCGGCGCGGTGCTCGACATCTACTCGTCGGGCCTCGCGCTGCTGAGCGTCGGCGTGAAGATCCCACGGCCGGTCGCCGCCGGGGTGGACGGCGTGTTCATGGTGGCGGGTGCGATCTACATCGCCTTCTTCGCGACGGACTTCGTCGGCCCGTTCCAGGCGTTCCTCATCACCCTCGGCGTCCCGATCGCCGCCTGGGCCGGCATCTTCGTCGCCGACGTCCTGCTGCGGCGCACGGCCTACGCGGAATCCGAACTCGACGACCGTCGCGGCCGCTACGGCGACGTCCGGTGGGGCGCGATCGCCCTGGTCGCGGTCGGCACGGCGCTCGGGTGGGGCCTCGTCACGCTGGCGTCACCGGCGTGGCTGTCGTGGCAGGGCTACCTGCTCGGGCCGTTCGGCCTCGGCGGACGCGACGGCGCCTGGGCCTACGCGAACCTCGGCGTGCTGGTCGCGCTCGTCGTCGGGTTCCTCGGCACCCTGCTGTTCGCCCGGGGCTCCGTCCGGCGCCAGGAAGCACAGCGGTGAGCACGGGCGTCCCCGACGACGCCTGGCTCGTCGTCATCGACATGCAGCAGGTCTTCACGGGGGAGTCCCCGTGGGCGGCGCCGCGGTACGACCACGCCGGAGTCGGCATCGAGCGTCTGCTGCCCCGGTTCACCGGACGCACGGTGTTCACCCGGTTCGTCGCGCCCCAGCGCCCGCAGGGCGCCTGGGTGCCGTACTACCGCGAGTGGCCCTTCGCCCTCGTGCCGGACGCCGCCCCGCTGTACGCGCTGACCGAGCCCTTCGCGAGTGCGGCAGGGGACCGCAACGACCCCGTCGTGACCGAGCCGACGTTCGGCAAGTGGGGGACGGGCCTCCAGGCCGTCGTCGGCGGCCACCCGCACCTGGTGCTCACGGGCGTGTCGACCGACTGCTGCGTGCTGTCGACCGCCCTGGCGGCGGCGGACGCCGGAGCGACCGTGACGGTCGTCGCGGACGCCTGCGCCGGGGCGAGCGACGCGGACCACGAGCGGGCGCTCGACGCGATGCGGCTGTACGCGCCGCTCATCACCGTGGTGGACAGCGCCGCTCGGCTCTGAGCGTCCGGTGTGACCGGGCCGGGACGCTCGGAGCGAGCGCGTAGAGTGCTCACGTGCCCGCTGTGAACCTCGGTATGCCCAAGTCGCCCGAAACCCTCGCCCCCCGACGCAAGTCGCGCCAGATCCGGGTCGGCAAGGTGCTCGTGGGCGGCGACGCTCCGGTGTCCGTGCAGTCGATGACCACGACCCCGACGACGAACATCAACGCGACGCTGCAGCAGATCGCCGAGCTCACGGCCTCGGGCTGCGACATCGTCCGGGTTGCCGTGCCGACGCAGGAAGACGCCGACGCGCTGCCGATCATCGCGAAGAAGTCGCAGATCCCGGTCATCGCCGACATCCACTTCCAGCCGAAGTACGTGTTCCAGGCGATCGACGCCGGCTGCGCCGCGGTCCGCGTGAACCCGGGCAACATCCGCAAGTTCGACGACCAGGTCGGTGCGATCGCCGCCGCGGCGAAGGCCGCAGGCGTGTCGCTCCGCATCGGCGTCAACGCCGGGTCGCTCGAGCCGAGCCTGCTGCAGAAGTACGGCAAGGCCACACCCGAGGCGCTCGTCGAGTCCGCCGTGTGGGAAGCCAGCCTGTTCGAGGAGCACGACTTCCACGACTTCAAGATCTCGGTCAAGCACAACGACCCGATCGTCATGGTCAAGGCCTACCGCCAGCTCGCCGCCGCCGGTGACTGGCCGCTGCACCTCGGCGTGACCGAGGCTGGCCCCGAGTTCCAGGGCACCATCAAGAGCGCCACCGCGTTCGGCATCCTGCTGGCCGAGGGGATCGGCGACACCATCCGCGTGTCCCTGTCCGCGCCGCCCGCGCAAGAGGTCAAGGTCGGCCTGCAGATCCTGCAGTCGCTCAACCTGCGCGAACGCAAGCTCGAGATCGTCTCGTGCCCGAGCTGCGGCCGGGCCCAGGTCGACGTCTACCAGCTGGCGAACGACGTCACCAAGGGCCTCGAGGGCATGTCCGTCCCCCTGCGCGTCGCCGTCATGGGCTGCGTCGTGAACGGCCCCGGCGAAGCCCGCGAGGCCGACCTCGGCGTGGCGTCGGGCAACGGCAAGGGCCAGATCTTCGTCAAGGGCAAGGTCGTCAAGACGGTGCCGGAGCACGAGATCGTGCAGACCCTCATCGCCGAGGCGAACCGCATCGCCGACGAGATGGGGCCGGAGGCCGCGCTCGGCACCCCCGAGGTCATCACCACCCCGTAGCGCGCGCTCCGGCACGGTGCGGATTCCGCCACTGTGTGCCGGGTTGACGGCTCGGTGCGGGGTCAGCGGGCGGCACGGTGCGGCTGAGGCCGCACCGGTCGGCGAACCTCGCACGGTGCGCGTCCGCGCACGACGAGCATCGCGGCGTGCCGGACGGGAGGCCCGTGGCGGCCTCGCAGCGAGCGTCCCGTCCGCACTGTGCGGACTTCGCGAACCCGTGACGGGAAAGCAGTCCGGTGCGCGCTTGTGACACCGCACGATGCGGCCTGCGCCGCACCGTGCGGCGAACCGCGCACGGTGCGCGCCCGCCCTGACCTCGCACCGTGCGGCGAACCTCGCACGGTGTGCCCCCTCCCGTGCCGCGCCGTCGGCGCACGCCGCTAGGCTGGCCCCGTGGTCACACGGCTTTCGCATCTGTTCCTCCGTACGCTCCGCGACGACCCCTCCGACGCCGAGGTGACGAGCCACAAGCTGCTCGTCCGCGCCGGGTACGTCCGTCGCCAGTCCCCGGGGATCTTCGCCTGGCTGCCGCTCGGTCTCCGGGTGCGCGCCAAGATCGAGGGGATCATCCGCGACGAGATGGTCGCTGCCGGTGCGCAGGAAGTGCTGCTGCCGGCGCTGCTGCCGCGCGAGCCGTACGAGGCGACGAACCGCTGGACCGAGTACGGCGACGGCATGTTCCGCCTGCAGGACCGCAAGGGCTCCGACTACCTGCTCGCCCCCACGCACGAAGAGATGTTCGCGCTGCTGGTGAAGGACCTGTACTCGTCGTACAAGGACCTCCCCGTCACGCTGTTCCAGATCCAGGACAAGTACCGCGACGAAGCACGCCCGCGCGCGGGTCTGCTGCGCGGTCGCGAGTTCACCATGAAGGACGCGTACTCGTTCGACCTCACCGACGAGGGCCTCGAGCGCAGCTACCAGGTCATGCGCGACGCGTACGAGAAGATCTTCGCCCGCCTCGGCCTCGAGTACGTCATCGTCAAGGCGGACGCCGGCGCGATGGGCGGCTCCAAGTCGGAGGAGTTCCTGCACCCGATCGCCGTGGGCGAGGACACCTTCGTCCGCAGCGCCAACGGCTACGCGGCGAACGTCGAGGCCTACGTCACGCCCGTGCCCGCGTCCCTGCCGATCGAGGGCCAGCCCGACGCGGTGCTCCTGCCGTCGTCGGACACCCCGACGATCGACACGCTCGTCGCCCACGCGAACGAGGTCGCCCCGCGCGACGGCGCGCCGTGGACCGCCGCGGACACGCTGAAGAACGTCGTTCTCGCCCTCACGCACCTGGACGGCACGCGCGAGGTCGTGGTCGTCGGGCTCCCCGGTGACCGCGACGTCGACCTGAAGCGCGCCGAGGTGGCGTTCGCCCCGGCCGAGGTCGAAGCCGCAGGCGACGACGACTTCAAGAAGCACAAGGGCCTGGTCAAGGGCTACATCGGTCCGCAGGTCCTCGGCGCAGAGAGCGCCACGGGCATCCGGTACTTCGTCGACCCGCGCGTGGTCGACGGCACCGCCTGGGTCACCGGCGCCAACGAGCGCGGCGTGCACGTCTCCGGCCTGGTCGCCGGCCGTGACTTCGTGGCCGACGGTGTCGCCGAGGTCTCGGACGTCCGCGCGGGGGACCCGTCGCCCGACGGCTCGGGTCCGCTCGAGACCGCCCGCGGCATGGAGATCGGGCACGTCTTCCAGCTCGGCCGCAAGTACGCCGAGGCCCTGGGCCTCAAGGTGCAGGACGAGAACGGCAAGCTCGCGACCGTCACGATGGGCTCGTACGGCATCGGCGTGACGCGCATCCTGGCGATCCTGGCCGAGGCGCACAACGACGACAAGGGCCTGGCCTGGCCGAAGAACGTCGCACCGTTCGACGTGCACATCGTCGCCACCGGCCGTGACCAGGTCGCCTACGAGCTGGCGACGTCGATCGTCGCCGAGCTCGAGGGTGAGCGGTTCGACGTGCTCTACGACGACCGTCCGAAGGTGTCGCCCGGCGTCAAGCTCCGCGACGCCGAGCTGCTCGGCATGCCGATCGTGGTCGTCGCCGGCCGCGGCGCCGCCGACGGCGTCGTCGAGCTGTGGAACCGTGCCAGCGGCGAACGCCGCGACGTGCCGGTCGCCGAGCTGCTCGACGCGGTCCGCGCGATCTAGACGCCACCAGGAGACGGACGGGAGGCCCGGTGCCAGCTGGCACCGGGCCTCCCGTCCGTCTCGACTCGGGTCCGCGAGCCGCAGTGCGGTACGCTTGTGGCCGACTTCTGCGACGGTTCCATCCGCAGGAGCGACTCATCTGAATACGGAGGCACCTCGGTGAAGATCGATCTCGCAGTCCTGCGACTCATGGAGCGCGAGCGGGAGATCCCGTTCGACGAACTGGTCCAGATCATCGAATCTGCCATCCTGACCGCCTACCAGAAGCACGCCGAAGAGAACGGCGAGCCGGCCCACGCGCAGTCGCGTGTCGAGCTCGACCGCAAGTCCGGCGAGGTCAGTGTCTACGTCCCCGAGCTCGACGACGAGGGCACCGTCATCGGTGAAGCCGTCGACCAGCCGAGCGACTTCGGTCGCATCGCGGCCTTCGCGGCGAAGCAGGTCATCAACCAGCGCCTGCGCGACATCGGTGACGACAAGATCCTCGGCGAGTTCCGCGGCAAGGAAGGCGACATCGTCGCCGGTGTGGTCCAGCAGGGCCCGAACCCGCGCATGGTGATGGTCGACCTCGGCACGGTCGAGGCGATCCTGCCGCCCGAGGAGCAGGTGCCGGGCGAGTCCTACGCGCACGGTTCGCGCATCCGCGTGTACGTGACGAGCGTCGCCCGCGGCAACAAGGGTCCGCAGATCACGGTGTCGCGCACGCACCCGGGCCTGGTCCGGAAGCTCTTCGCCCTCGAGGTGCCGGAGATCGCCTTGGGCGTCGTCGAGATCACGTCGCTCGCGCGCGAAGCCGGTCACCGCACGAAGATCGCGGTCAAGGCGAACGAGCCCGGCGTCAACGCGAAGGGTGCCTGCATCGGCGAGCTGGGCGCGCGCGTGCGTGCGGTCACCAACGAGCTGGGTGCCGAGAAGGTCGACATCGTGGACTGGTCCCCGGACCTGTCGGCGTTCGTCGCGAGCGCCCTGTCGCCGGCCAAGGTGACCAGCGCCTTCGTGCTCGACGCGTCGACCAAGGCCGTCCGCGCACTCGTGCCGGACTACCAGCTGTCGCTCGCGATCGGCAAGGAAGGGCAGAACGCCCGACTGGCTGCCAAGCTCACCGGGGCCCGGATCGACATCCAGCCGGACTCCATCCTGGACGGCGACGACTAGGCGATTTCGCCGCCGGCGTGCCCAGAAGGGCGCGCCGGATCGCGGACGTCCGAGGCAAGGAGTAGAGTGGTTCCCGTCAGAACGTGCATCGGCAGTCGTCGTCGCGCTTCCCGATCCTCACTCCTCCGAGTCGTCGCCCTGAGCGATGGCCGCGTCGTGGCGGATCCGAAGGCAGTCATGCCGGGCCGGGGAGCATGGCTCACACCGACCGTCGATGCCTACGATCTGGCCGTCAAGCGCAGGGCTTTCCGCCGTGCGCTCCGGTTGGATCGCGATCCCGACACGTCCGCGGTGCTCGACCACATCGTCGGCCTCTCACGAGCGTCGACCGAGCGCCCGGACATGACAGAACAGGCTGAACGGCTTATGGACAACTGATGAGCGGCTCGAAATGAGACCCGTCATCCATTGAGTCCTGCCCTTTACGGGGTGGGACCCGTGAAGGAGAACAGTGGCTAAACCACGCGTACACGAGATCGCAAGCGAACTCGGCGTCGACAGCAAGACCGCACTCGAGAAGCTCAAGGAGCTCGGCGAGTTCGTCCGGGGTGCCAGCTCGAGCATCGAGCCCCCCGTTGCCCGGAAGCTCCGTGCCGCCCTGCAGGCGGACGGTGTCCCGGCATCCAAGCCCGCAGCCTCGGCCCCCGCGCCGAGCACGCCGGCCAAGAGCAGCACGCCCGCGTCCGGCGCGCCGAAGCCCGGTGGCCCGCGCCCCGGCCCGGTCCGTCCGGCACCCGCACCGGAGCCCGAGGTCCCGGCAGCACCTGCTGCCGAGGACGTCCCGGCGCCGGCCGCACCGAAGTCCGTCGCCCAGCGACAGGCCGAGGCCGAGGCCGCACAGAAGGCCCGTGCCGAGAAGGCCGCCGCCGAGCAGCAGGCTGCCACGCAGCCGGCCGACTCGACCGGTGACGAGCCGAAGACCGACGCGGTGAAGCCTGGCTCGAGTGCCAAGCCCGCCGCTGCCGGCCCGAAGCCCGGTGGCCCGAAGCCCGGCGCACGTCCGGGCAACAACCCCTACGCGTCGAACCAGGGCATGGGCTCGCGCCCGCCGCGCCCCGGCAACAACCCCTTCGCCTCGAACCAGGGCATGGGCCAGCGCCCCGCCGCTGGTGCCGGTGGAGCGGGCATCCCGCGTCCGCAGCCCCCGCGTCCCGGCGTCCCGCGTCCGGGTGCACCGCGTCCGGGTGGACCCGGTCAGGCGAACCGTCCCAACGGCTTCGGGCAGCGCCCGGGCCAGGGTGGCGGTCGTGGCGGCCCCGGTGGCGCCCGTCCGGGTGCCGGCGGCGGTGCCGGTGGCGGCTTCCCGCGTCCGGCCTTCAGCGGCCCGCGTCCCGCCGGTGGCGGTGGCCGTGGTCGTGGCCCCGGTGGTGGTACCGCCGGTGCGTTCGGTCGCGGTGGCGGCAAGAGCCGTGCCCGCAAGTCGAAGCGGACGAAGCGCGCCGAGTACGAGATGCGTCAGGCCCCGTCGCTCGGCGGTGTGCAGGTCCCTCGTGGCGACGGCAACACGGTCGTCCGACTCCGTCGCGGTGCGAGCATCTCGGACTTCGCGGACAAGATCGACGCCATGCCCGGCAACCTGGTCACGGTGCTGTTCCACCTCGGTGAGATGGCGACCGCGACCGAGTCGCTGGACGAGGCCACGTTCGAGGTCCTCGGTGACGAGCTGGGCTACAAGATCCAGATCGTCTCGCCCGAGGACGAGGACAAGGAGCTCCTCGAGGGCTTCGACATCGACATCGATGCCGAGTACGCCGACGAGGACGACTCCGTCCTGCAGGTCCGTCCCCCCGTCGTGACCGTCATGGGTCACGTCGACCACGGTAAGACGCGACTGCTCGACGCGATCCGGAACTCGAAGGTCGTCGAGGGTGAAGCCGGTGGCATCACCCAGCACATCGGTGCGTACCAGATCGTCACCGAGCACGAGGGCATCGAGCGTCCGATCACGTTCATCGACACCCCGGGTCACGAGGCCTTCACGGCCATGCGTGCTCGTGGTGCGCAGGTCACCGACATCGCGATCCTCGTGGTCGCGGCGGACGACGGCATCATGCCCCAGACGATCGAGGCGCTGAACCACGCGCAGTCGGCCAACGTGCCGATCGTGGTCGCGGTGAACAAGATCGACAAGGAAGGCGCGAACCCGGCCAAGGTCCGCCAGCAGCTCACCGAGTACAACCTGGTGGCGGAGGAGTACGGCGGAGACGTCATGTTCGTCGACGTCTCGGCTCGGCAGAACATCGGCATCCAGGACCTCCTGGACGCCGTGCTGCTCACCGCTGACGCCGGGCTCGACCTGCGTGCGAACCCCGACAAGGACGCCCGCGGCGTCGCGATCGAAGCACGGCTCGACAAGGGCCGTGGTGCGGTGGCGACCGTCCTCATCCAGTCCGGAACGCTGCACGTCGGCGACGCCATCGTGGCGGGCACGGCCTACGGCCGCGTCCGTGCGATGACCGACGAGAACGGTGTCGCGGTCAAGGCCGCCACGCCGAGCCGCCCGGTCCAGGTGCAGGGTCTGTCCTCGGTGCCCCGCGCCGGTGACACGTTCCTCGTCACCGAAGAGGACCGCACGGCACGTCAGATCGCCGAGAAGCGTGAAGCCGCCGAGCGCAACGCCCAGCTGGCCAAGGCCCGCAAGCGCATCTCGCTCGAGGACTTCACCCGTGCACTCGAAGAGGGCAAGGTCGACTCGCTCAACCTCATCATCAAGGGTGACGTCTCCGGTGCCGTCGAGGCACTCGAGCAGTCGCTCCTGGACATCGAGGTCGACGACAGCGTCCAGCTCCGCATCCTCCACCGCGGTGTCGGTGCGATCACGGAGTCGGACATCGACCTCGCCACGATCGACAACGCCATCGTGGTCGGCTTCAACGTCCGTCCGGACGTCAAGGCCCGCGAGCGTGCGGCGCGCGAAGGCATCGACGTGCGCTTCTACTCGGTCATCTACAACGCACTCGACGACATCGAGCAGTCCCTCAAGGGCATGCTCAAGCCCGAGTACGAAGAGGTCCAGTCCGGTGTCGCCGAGATCCGCGAGGTCTTCAGCTCCTCGAAGTTCGGCAACATCGCGGGTGTCATCGTCCGCTCCGGCACGATCACGCGCAACGCCAAGGCGCGCGTCATCCGTGACGGTGTGGTCCTGGCCGACGGACTGGCGATCGAGTCGCTCCGTCGCTTCAAGGACGACGTCACCGAGGTCCGCACGGACTTCGAGGCCGGTATCGGTCTCGGCAAGTTCAACGATCTCCAGATCGGTGACGAGATCGAGACCACCGAGCTCGTCGAGAAGCCGCGCGACTGATCGTGTGACTACCCTGGGCCCCGGCCTCCCTTCGCGGGAGGTCGGGGCCCGACCCCTTTCCACGCAGAACCACCGGCGGGAAACGTCCCGCCACTGCCTCAGGAGGCACCCATGGCCGATCCGCAGCGCGCACGCAAGATGGCGGACCGCATCAAGGAAGTCGTCGCACGCCGTCTCGACAAGGGTCTGCGCGACCCGCGTCTCGGGTTCGTGACGATCACCGACGTCCGCGTGACCGGAGACCTGCAGCACGCATCGGTCTTCTACACCGTGTACGGCACCGACGAGGAGCGCGCCGACTCCGCCGCGGCACTCAAGGCCGCGACCGGCATGCTCCGCTCCGAGGTCGGCAAGAACATCACGGCGCGGCTCACCCCGTCGCTCGAGTTCATCGCCGACGCACTGCCGGAGACCTCGGCGCACATGGAGGACCTGCTCGTGCAGGCCCAGGTGCGTGACGAGCAGGTGCGAGCTGCGTCGGTCGGTGCGACGTTCGCCGGCGACGCCGACCCGTACAAGCACGACGAGGACGAGGACGACGAGTCCGACGACGAGCAGGACGTGGCGCGGGCGTAGCCCGACGAGCGTCCGAGCGCCCCGCTGCACCGTGTGCGGCGGGGCGCTCGTGCGTCGTGCCTGGCGGAGACGTCAGGCGTCCGGCAGCCGGTACCCGGTGGTGTCGTCGCCGACGGCCAGCCCGTCGCGCAGGAGCGACGCGAGTGCTCGGTCCCGCTGCTCGGCGTCCGGCCAGACCGGTTCGATCTCCGACCGGGCGACCGGCACGTCGCTCGCGCGCAGCTCGGCCATGATCAGCCCGCGCACCTGCCGGTCGCTGCCGGCGAACTTCGCCTGCTTCGGGGCGCGTGGCCCGTCGTGTTCGGGGTACCCGGCCGCACGCCAGGCGCAGCGGTCCGCGATCGGGCACGCGTCGCACGCGGGGGAGCGGGCGACGCACACGAGCGCTCCGAGCTCCATCACCGCCGCGTTCGTCGCAGCGGCGTCGTCGCGGTCGGCTGGCAGCACGGACTCCATCAGGGGCAGGTCGTCCTTGGCCTTCGCCGGCCCGGGCTCGCCCTGGCCGAGGAGCGCGCGCTTCAGGACCCGCCGCACGTTGACGTCGACGACCGGGTGCCGGTCGCCGTACGCGAACACGGCGACGGCCCGTGCCGTGTAGTCGCCGATCCCCGGCAGCGCGAGCAGCGCCTCGACGTCCCGTGGGACGACGTTGCCGTGCTCGGTGGCGATCACCGTGGCCGCCGCGTGCAGCGCGAGCGCGCGTCTCGGGTAGCCGAGCCGGTCCCAGGCACGCACCGCGTCCGCCGGGGGCGACGCCGCCAGGTCCGCAGGCGTCGGCCACCGGGTGAGCCACGCCTCCAGTCGGGGGATCACGCGCGAGACCTGCGTCTGCTGCAGCATGATCTCGCTGACCAGGGTGCCCCACGCGGGGAAGCCGGGGCGACGCCACGGCAGGTCGCGGGCCTCCTGTCGGAACCAGGTGGTCAACGGGGTCGCGATGTCGGGGACGCTCGCGTTCTCCACATCCGGCTGGGAGGCACTGCTCGCGTTCACCACGACAGCCTACGGTGGACGCATGGCACGCTGGGCACCCGAAGAGACCGACACGATGGCCGCGATCGCTGCTGAGGTGATCGCGCAGGTCGGCACGAACCGGACCGTGATCGGCATCGACGGGCAGGACGGCACCGATCTCGAACACGTCGCCGCCACGCTGGTGGCCGGCTTCGAGCAGCACGGGGTGTCCGCGATGGCCGCGACGGCGCCGTCCACCGATCCCGACACGCTGCGCGACGAAGTGGTCGCGCCGTTCCGCACCACCGGCGCCGGTGACGGCGTGTTGGTCGTGCACGGGCACGGGCTGCTGGCTCCGGGTGTCCGTGGGCTCTGGCGCTGGTCGCTGTGGGTCGAGCAGGAAGCCGGCCGGCTCGAACGTCGGGCGGACGTCAAGATCGCCGCCTCCGCCGTCCTCGACGTCACCGATCCCGAGCACCCTCGTCGCGAGTGGAACGACGCCTGCTGACCGGCGCTGGTAATCTCCTCTGGTGCTCGAAACCGTGCCGGACGGCATCCTCCTCGTCGACAAACCGCAGGGGATCTCCAGCCACCGCGTCGTGTCGATCGCCCGCCGCCGCCTCGGTCTGAAGAAGGTCGGCCACGCGGGGACCCTCGACCCGATGGCGACCGGGCTGCTGCTCCTGGGGATCGGGCACTCCACCCGGTTGCTCACCCACCTGGTGGGCCTCGGCAAGACCTACACCGCCACCATCCGGCTCGGCGTGTCCACGGACTCCGACGACGCCGACGGCACCCCGACCGCCGCGACCGGCATCGCCGCAGCGGACGTCTCGGACGAGTCCGTCGAACGTGCCGTCGCCCTGCAGCGCGGCACGATCGACCAGGTCCCGTCCACCGTCAGCGCGATCAAGGTCGACGGGCGCCGCGCGTACGACCTGGCGCGCAAGGGTGAGACCGTCGAGCTGAAGTCCCGCACGGTCACCGTCTCGCGGTTCGACGTCACCGGCCGGAACGACCGCACCGTCACGGTCGACGGTGCCGAGGTGGCGGTCGTCGACCTCGACGTCGTCGTGACCTGCTCGTCCGGCACGTACGTCCGGGCTCTCGCACGCGACGTCGGCGCTGCCCTCGGCACCGGCGCGCACCTCACCGCGCTCCGCCGCACCCAGGTCGGTCCGTTCGACGTGGCCGACGCGATCGACCTCGAGGACGACGCCGTCGACGTCCGCGCGGCGCTCGCTCGTCCCGCTGACGTGGCACGCCGGTTGTTCTCGTCGGTGTCGCTCGACGCGGCCGCGGCGAAGGACCTGACCGACGGCAAGCGCGTCGCAGCCGACCACCCCGACTCGGACGAACCGGTGGCTGCCGTGGCCGTCGACGACGACCGCCTCGTCGGCCTGGTCTCGGTCCGGCGCGGACTGCTCCGGGTCATCACGAACTTCCCGGCGCCGGCTGCTCCGGCGTCGCAGAACGGGGCGCACGCGTGATCGAGTGGTTCATGTGGGTCCAGCTCGTCGTCGCGGTCCTGGCCGGGCTGTTCGCCGTCGTGGTCGGCTTCATCGGCTGGAAGCCGAACGACTACACCGTGGGGTCCCTCGCGCTCATCGAGGTCCTGCTCCTGGTGCAGGGCGTCATCTCGATCGTGCTGCCCGCGACGGGCAGCCCGCCGGACGGCAACGCCCTCGAGTTCGGGGTCTACGCCGTGTCGGTGCTCCTGGTGCCGCCGGCGACCATCGTCTGGGCGCTCGTGGACCGCACGAAGTGGAGCACCGTCGTCCTCGGCGCCGGCGCCTTCACCGTCGCGGTCATGATCTACCGGATGTACCAGATCTGGTTCGCCCTGAACTGACGCCGAGCGTCATGGTGGTCCGCGCACGTCGGTAGAATCGGTGCAATGGCGACCAGATCCTCACTCGCGACCGGCATCGGCCGCGTCCTCATCGCCGTGTACGGCATCCTCGCCCTGGCGGCGACGGGCCGGAGCGTCGTGCAGATCATCGAGAAGTTCTCCTTCGCGCCGTTCGCGTACACGGTGAGCGCCATCGCCGCCGTCGTGTACATCGTGGCGATGATCGCCCTGATCGTGCCCGGACGCTTCTGGTACCGCGTCGCGTGCGTCACGATCGTGTTCGAGATGACCGGTGTGCTCGTCATCGGCACGCTCTCGCTGTTCGACCGGCAGCTCTTCCCCGACGACACGATCTGGTCGTACTACGGCATGGGGTACGCCTTCGCGCCGCTGGTGCTGCCGATCGCCGGACTCTGGTGGCTCCGCAAGCACCACCGCACCGCGACGGTCGAACCGGTGCCCGCATCGACCACCGCCCCCGTGGGCGAGTAGGAGCAGCCGTGCAGTTCTACGACGACATCGCCGACGTGGCCGAGGGCTTCGGTCCGAGCGCCGTCACGATCGGCAAGTTCGACGGCGTGCACGTCGGACACCGCGCGGTGATCGCGCACCTGGAGCGCGCCGCCCACGAACAGGGCCTGGTCGCCACCGTGGTGACGTTCGACCGGCACCCCCTCAACGTCATCGACCCGCAGCACGTCCCGCCGGCACTCACGAGCACGGCGCAGCGGCGCGAGCTCCTCGACGACGCCGGGGTCGACGCCACCCTGCTGCTCCGCTTCGACGAGGAACTGCAGTCGAAGTCGCCCGAGGCGTTCGTGTCCGAGATCCTCGTCGACACCCTGCACGCCCGGCTCGTCTTCGTCGGCAGCGACTTCCGCTTCGGGGCGAAGGGTGCCGGCGACGTCGCCCTGCTCCGCACCCTGGGGGAGCAGCACGGCTTCACGGTCGAGCTCATCGACGACGTCGACCTGGTGGACGACGTCCGCCCCGACGGCGAGCGACGCGTCTCGTCGACCTGGATCCGCGAACTGCTCGGCGACGGCCGGGTGGCCGAGGCCGCCCGGCTGCTCGGGCGTGAGCACGCGGTCCGCAGCACGGTCGTGCACGGCAACCAGCGCGGGCGCGCCATGGGGTACCCGACGGCGAACCTCGACCCGGCGTTCGAGGGGTTCGCACCGGCCGACGGCGTCTACGCCGCGCGCGTGCTGCACGACGGCACGGTGTACCCGGCGGCCGTCTCGGTCGGCAACAACCCGACGTTCGAGGGCGTGCCCGCCAAGCAGATCGAGGCGCACCTGCTCGACGTCGACCTCGACCTGTACGGCGACCGCATCTCGGTGCTGTTCGTCTCGTACGTCCGCGGCATGGTGAAGTTCGACTCGATGGACGAGCTCGCCACGCAGATGCGGCAGGACGACCTCGACATCCGGTTGCTGCTGGGCCTGCCCACGCCGGTCTGAACGGCGGCGCCACACCGGACGCCAGCAGACGGCGCCACACGGCACCACACGACGACGCCCCCGCGACCGATCGGTCACGGGGGCGTCGTCGTGTGGTGACTAGCTGCCGAGGGCGTCGAGCCAGATCTTGCGGGCGTCGAGCGCTTCCTGGGCGTCCTTGATCTTGCGGGCGTCGCCGGAGGCCTGCGCGTCGGCGAGCTCGGACTCGAGCTTGCCGATGGCGTCCTCGAGCTGGCTGGCGAGTCCGGTCTGCCGGGCCTTGCGCTCCGGGTTGGACTCCTTCCAGTGCGCGTCCTCGAGCCCACGCACGTGGTCCTCGATCGCACGCAGGCGGTCCTCGATGCGACGGACATCCGCGCGGGGGACCTTGCCGACCTCGTCCCAGCGGCGCTGGATGCCGGTCAGGGTCTTGCGCGCCGCCACCCGGTCGGTCGCCTTGAGCAGCGGCTCGGCCTCGGTGAGCAGCGCCTGCTTGGCCTCGAGATTGCCGGAGAACTCCTCGTCCTCGGCCGCGCTCTCGGCGTGGCGCTGCTCGAACAGCACGTCACCGGCGGCCTTGAACCGCGCCCAGAGGGCATCGTCGTGGCGCTTGCCGGCGCGCCCGGCGTTCTTCCAGTCGTCGAGCAGCTGGCGGTAGTCCGGGATCGCGTCGGACCCGCGCGAGGCGAGTGCCTCGGCCTGGGTCACGAGTTCCTGCTTGCGGGTGCGGGCGTCGCGGTGCTGCGCGTCGAGCTCGGAGTAGAACGCGCGACGGTGCTGGTCGACGGTGGACCGCGCTGCGCGGAACCGCTTCCAGAGCTCGTTGGCCTCGTTCTTGGGGATGCGCGGGCCGTCGTGCTGGTGCTGCTGCCAGCGGGCGAACACGTCGTCGAGCTGCGCGGTGATCTGCTTCCACTGCGCGCGTGCCGGGTCGACCGCCGCGAGTGCCTCGGCCTCTTCGACCAGGGCCGCACGGTGCGCCAGGGCGTCGTTCAGTGCCTGCTGCGCCTGCTCGGCCTGCTCCTTGGTGAGCGAGCCGAGCTGCTCGGTGAGCGCGCCCACTCGGGTCTCGAGCGACTTGATGTCACCGACCACGCGGGCTTCGGCCACCAGGGTCGTCAGGTGCTCGACCGTCCGGGCGACGTCGTTCGCCGACGCACCACGCTGGACGCGCTGCTCGGCGATCTTCACCTGCCCCTCGAGGTCGGCGTACTTCCGCGCGAAGTAGGCGAGGGCTTCTTCGGGGGTGGCGTCCGGGTACTCACCGACAGCACGTTCGGTCTCTTCGTACCGGACGTACACGGTCCCGTTCTCGTCGACCCGCCCCCAGGTCGTTGCTTCGTCAGATCCCACAGGTCTCGCCTCGATCGTGGTCGTGCATCGCCGACGTCACCGTCGGCACGGTCAGGTCGTCAGCCTATTGCACGGACGGGCTCCGCGGCCCGCCGGACGCAACGGCTTGTGGACTACTTCTCCTGGGCGATGGTCGCGGCGGTGATCGTCGTCGCCACCTTCGGCTCACCGGTGCCGTCGTCACCGGGTGACGAGATGCCCTTCGCGGCGATCTTCGACTCGAGTTCGGACAGGCCGCTCGTGACCTTCCCGACGACCGTGTAGCCGCCCGTGGAGCCGTCGAGCGTGGTGTCGCCGTAGACGATGAAGAACTGGGTCGACTGCGAGTACGGCGACGTCGACCGCGCGATCGCGATGGTGCCCTCGTCGTAGACGCCGTCGCTCGGGACGTTCTCGAGCGGGCCGTACTCGAACCCGGCGTCGCCCGTGCCGTCGCCGTTCGCCGAACCGCACTGCAGGAACTTCAGCCCGTCGCTGTCGGCCAGCCGGTGGCAGGTGGTGCCGTTGTAGAACTGCTCCTTGATCAACGAGATCTCGACGCTCGCGGCCTGCGGGGCCTTCTCGCCGTCCAGTTCGATGCCGAGGTCGATCGACTTGTTGAGCGTCAGCGAGCCCGTCCAGGTCGCGCCCTTCGCGATCTCCTTGCTCGGCACGTCGCCCGTGTTCGCCGCCGTGGCACTCGCCGAGGGCGTCGGTGTGGCGGTGGCGCTCGCGCTGGCGTCCGCCGACCCGTTCCCCTGCGAGCCCGCGAAGGCGAGCTGCGACCCGGTGGCCAGGGCGGCGACCAGCACGAGGACACCGGCGCCGACCAGGTTGTCGCGCACCCGCCGGCGGCGCTGCCGGTCGTGGAGTCCCTGGCGGGCCTGGTAGAGACGGAGGCGCTCGCGCGCCTCGCGGTTGTCGCGCGCTGGGTTCTTCGGTGCCACGGTGCTGTTCTGCCCTCTCGTCGCAGTGTGGAACGAGCGTATCCGAGTCGTCACCATCAACGGCCTGGGAGGCGCGGGGCTGTCAGTGGGTCGGCCTACGATTGGTGCATGGCAGCGGACCGTTCGAGCATGCGTGCGCCCACGACGGGCGGTCGCGCCGGTCTCGCGCAGGGTTCCGTCCCGCTCGCGGTCCGGATGCGCCCGACCAGCCTCGACGAGGTCGCCGGCCAGCAGCACCTGCTCGGCCGCGGGTCGCCGCTCGTGCAGCTCGCCACCGGTACCCGCGACAACCCGGGCGGTGTGTCGGTCATCCTCTGGGGTCCTCCCGGCACCGGCAAGACCACGTTGGCGCAGGCCATCGCGCGGCAGTCCGGGCGCGAGTTCGTCGAGCTCTCCGCGGTGACCGCCGGCGTCAAGGACGTGCGCGAGGTCATGGAGAAGGCCCTCACCCACCGCGACCTGTACGGGTCCACGACCGTGCTGTTCCTCGACGAGATCCACCGGTTCAGCAAGGCCCAGCAGGACGCCCTGCTGCCCGGTGTCGAGAACGGGTGGGTGATCCTCATCGCGGCCACCACCGAGAACCCGTCGTTCTCGGTCATCTCCCCGCTGCTGTCCCGGTCCCTGCTCCTGACGCTCAAGCCGCTCACCGACGCCGACCTCGGCATGCTCGTCGACCGGGCGGTGGAGGACCCCCGCGGCCTCGGTGGCGCGGTCGTCCTCGGTGACGAGGCACGTGGGGCCATCGTCCGGTTGGCCTCGGGTGACGCCCGACGCGCCCTCACGGCGCTCGAGGCCGCTGCGGCCTCGGCCACCGCGGCCCAGGACGACGACGACGACACCGTGCCGGTGGTCGACGCGGACACCGTCGCCGCGGCCGTCGACCGTGCACTCCTGCGGTACGACCGGCAGGGCGACGAGCACTACGACGTCATCAGCGCCTTCATCAAGTCGGTGCGGGGGAGCGACGTCGACGCCGCGCTGCACTACCTCGCGCGGATGATCGAGGCGGGCGAGGACTCCCGGTTCATCGCGCGCCGGATCATCATCTCGGCGTCCGAGGACATCGGCATGGCGGACCCGCAGGCGCTGCCCATCGCCGTCGCGGCGGCCCAGGCCGTGCAGCTCATCGGCATGCCCGAGGGCCGCATCCCCCTGGCCGAAGCCGTCGTGTACCTGGCGACCGCGCCGAAGTCGAACGCCGCCTACAACGGTGTGAACGCGGCGATGGCGGACGTCAAGGCCGGCCGGATGGGCACCGTGCCGATGCACCTGCGCGACGCGCACTACGCCGGGGCGAAGCGACTCGGCCACGGCAAGGGCTACGTCTACTCGCACGACGCCGAGCACGGGGTCGCCGAGCAGCAGTACCTGCCCGATGCGCTCGAGGGCACCGAGTACTACACCCCGACGGCGAACGGCTACGAGCGCGAGGTCGGTCCGCGGCTCGAACGACTCCGGAAGATCACCCGCGGGCAGTAGGACGGCACGTCGACTTCCTGCTAGCATTGCCGGGCCTACGTCCTGGTCCTCGAGCACGGCTGCGTTGAGGACAGAGTGCCACTCCGGTGGTACGGGGGCAGAGGTTCGGACTGTAGCCGTCCGATCCCACAGGCTCATCCCTCTGGATCCCGTCGTCGGGGCCACGGGCACTCGCGTGCCCGGCCTCCGGTGAGTATTCAGTTCGAACAGAGAAAAGGACCCTGTGTCTACCAAGTCACGTACCCGCAGCAAGACCCGCCTGTCGCGCGCACTCGGCATCCCGCTGACGCCGAAGGCGGCCCGTTACCTCGAGAAGCGCCCCTACGGCCCCGGTGAGCACGGCCGTACGCGCCGTCGTGCGGACAGCGACTACGCCGTCCGCCTCCGTGAGAAGCAGCGTCTGCGCGCCCAGTACGGCATCCGCGAGAAGCAGCTCCGCATCGTCTTCGAAGAGGCCCGCAAGACGAAGGGCCTGACCGGTGAGAACCTGGTCGAGCTCCTCGAGCAGCGCCTCGACGCCCTCGTGGTCCGTGCCGGCTTCGCCCGCACCACCGCGCAGGCCCGTCAGCTGATCGTGCACCGTCACCTCCTGGTCGACGGCAAGCTCGTGGACCGCCCCTCCTTCCGCGTCAAGGAGGGCCAGCTGATCCACGTCAAGCCGAAGTCCGAGTCGATGGAGCCCTTCCAGGTCGCCGCTGCCGGTGGCCACCAGGAAGTCCTGCCGAAGGTCCCGGGTTACCTCGAGGTCGAGATCGACAAGCTCCAGGCCCGCCTCGTGCGTCGCCCGAAGCGCGCCGAGGTCCCCGTGACCTGTGAAGTGCAGCTCGTCGTCGAGTACTACGCAGCTCGCTGATCCACTGATCACACCCGAACGGCGGGTCGTCCTCTCGAGGACGGCCCGCCGTTCGGCGTTCCGGCCCCGAAGTGCCCGGCGGCTAAGCTTGTC
This sequence comes from Curtobacterium sp. 18060, assembly GCF_902706105.1. Classification (NCBI taxonomy): domain Bacteria; kingdom Bacillati; phylum Actinomycetota; class Actinomycetes; order Micrococcales; family Microbacteriaceae; genus Curtobacterium; species Curtobacterium sp. 18060. The sequence goes on from NZ_CACSJV010000003.1 coordinate 75,965, forward strand.
CGGGCATGCACCGCCAGGGTGCACAGAGGGAGAGGCACCGTGAAGCAGCTGTTCTTCGTCGCGGTCGGCGTCGTCATCGGGTTCGCCGTGGCGCACCAGGTCGCCAGGACGCCCGGAGGCGCACGGCTCTTCGCCGTCGTCGACGCGAGCACGAAGGCCTTCACGGGCGCGGTCGCCGACGGGTACCGGTCCCGCGGGGCCGAGCTCCGCACCGACGTCTGAGTCGTCGAGCTCCACCGCGGGCCGGCCGCACCGTCGTCCCGCCTCCACCTCCCACCCCCGACCTGAACCCAGGAAGCACCATGCAGACCGCAGAGATCCGCCGCCGTTGGCTCCAGTACTTCGGTGACCGCGGCCACACCGTCGTCCCGTCCGCGTCCCTCGTCTCCGACGACCCGTCGCTCCTCTTCACGGTCGCGGGCATGGTGCCGTTCATCCCGTACCTGACCGGGCTCGTCCCCGCGCCGTACCCCCGTGCCACGAGCGTGCAGAAGTGCATCCGCACGAACGACATCGAAGAGGTCGGCAAGACCCCTCGCCACGGCACGTTCTTCCAGATGAACGGCAACTTCTCGTTCGGCGACTACTTCAAGGAGCAGGCGATCCAGTTCGCCTGGGAGTTCCTGACGAACGCGGAGTCCGACGGCGGGCTCGGCTTCTCGCCCGACGACCTCTGGGTGACGGTCTACGAGGACGACGACGAGGCGATCGCGTTCTGGAAGCAGCACTCCTCCCTGCCCGAGGAGCGCATCCAGCGACTCGGCAAGGACACGAACTACTGGTCCACCGGCCAGCCCGGACCCGCCGGTCCCTGCTCCGAGATCTTCTTCGACCGCGGGCCCGAGTACGGCATCGACGGCGGCCCGGCCACCGACGACGACCGGTACGTCGAGATCTGGAACCTCGTGTTCATGCAGTACCAGATCGCCGACGTCCGCTCGAAGTACGACTTCGAGATCACCGGCGAGCTGCCGAACAAGAACATCGACACCGGCATGGGGCTCGAGCGCGTCGCCTTCATCAAGCAGGGCGTCGACAACATGTACGAGATCGACCAGGTCCGCCCGGTCCTCGACCGCGCGTCCGAGATCTCCGGCCGCCGCTACGGCGCCGTGCACGAGGACGACGTCCGCATGCGGGTCATCGCGGACCACGTGCGCTCCGCGCTCATGCTCATCGCCGACGGCGTGAGCCCGTCGAACGAGGGCCGCGGGTACATCCTGCGTCGTCTGCTGCGCCGCACGGTCCGTGCGATGCGCCTGCTCGGGGTCGAGACCGCGACGTTCCCGGAGCTGTTCCCGGCGTCCCGCGACGCGATGCGCGACGCCTACCCCGAGGTCGCCTCCGACTACGACCGCATCGCGCGGATCGCCTATGCGGAAGAGGAGACGTTCCTCCGCACGCTCGCGCAGGGCACGACGATCCTCGACGTCGCTGTCGAGCGCGCGAAGCAGGACGGTGCTCCGTCCATCGGCGGGGACACCGCGTTCCTGCTGCACGACACCTTCGGGTTCCCGATCGACCTGACGATGGAGATGGCCGAAGAGGCCGGGGTCCACGTCGACCGGACCGCGTTCGAGACCCTGATGTCCGAGCAGCGTGCCCGGGCGAAGGCCGACGCGAAGAGCAAGAAGACCGCGATCGCCGACCTGAGCGTGTACAGCGCGTTCCGGGCGAAGGGCGAGACCGTCTTCCTCGGCTACGACGCGCTCGAGGCCGAGACGAACGTGCTCGGCATCATCGTCGACGGCGTCAGCGTCGACCGGGCCGTGGCGGGCGACATCGCCGAGGTCGTCCTCGGCGAGACGTCGCTGTACGCCGAGTCGGGTGGCCAGGATGCCGACCAGGGATCGATCGTCGGCAACGGCTTCGACCTCGAGGTCCTCGACGTCCAGCGTCCCGTCGCCGGCCTCTGGAGCCACACCGTCCAGGTCCGCTCGGGCGAGGTCGGCGTGGGCGACGCGGCGAGCACCGTGGTCGACGCCGAGTACCGTCGCGGCGCCACGCAGGCGCACTCCGCGACGCACCTGGTGAACGCCGCGCTCCGCGACATCCTCGGCCCGGAGGCGCTGCAGGCGGGTTCGTACAACAAGTCCGGCTACATGCGCCTCGACTTCTCGTGGTCGCAGCCGATCTCGCTCGCGACCCGTTCCGAGATCGAGGAGGTCGTCAACACCGCGATCCGCACCGACCTCGAGGTCTCGACCCGCATCATGCCCATCGACGAGGCCAAGGCGCTCGGTGCGCAGGCGCTCTTCGGTGAGAAGTACGGCGCCGAGGTCCGCATGGTCGACATCGGTGGTCCGTGGTCGCGCGAGCTCTGCGGTGGGACGCACGTCGCCTCGAGTGCCCAGATCGGACTCGTCAACCTGGTGGGGGAGTCGAGCGTCGGGTCGACGAACCGTCGTGTCGAAGCGCTCGTCGGGCTCGAGGGCTTCCGTGACCTCGCGGTCGAGCGGACGATCGTCTCGCAGCTCTCCAGCGCGCTGAAGGCCCCCCGTGCCGACCTGCCCACGCGTGTGCAGTCGCTCATGGAGGACCTCCGCACCGCGCAGAAGCGGATCGCCGAGTTCGAGTCGGCGAACCTGCAGCAGCGGGTCCCGTCGATCGCACGGACCGCGACGACCGTCGGCACGACCACCGTCGTGGCCGAGACCGTCGACGGCCTGCAGTCCGGCGACGACCTGCGCTCGCTGGCCACCGGGGTCCGCGCACAGCTCGGTGACGGCGCTGCCGTCGTCGTGCTCGGTGCCGTGGTGAGCGGGAAGCCGATCGTGATCGTCGCGACGAACGACGCGGCGCGCTCCGCGGGCGTCCAGGCGGGTCCGCTCGCCAAGGAGGCCGCCGGGGTGCTCGGTGGCGGCGGCGGCGGCAAGCCGGACCTGGCCCAGGGCGGCGGCACCGACGCGGCTGCGCTCCCGGCTGCGCTCCGCGCCGTGACCGCTCGGATCGCGGGCTGATCGTGGCGATCCGGTCCGGGCGGCGGCTCGGCGTGGACGTCGGCCGTGCCCGGATCGGGATCGCCGTGTGCGACCGCGACGGGTTGCTGGCGACGCCGGTCGAGACCGTGCGCCGCGACGACTCGACCGACCTGCGTCGGATCCTCGAGATCGCGGACGAGTACGACGTGCTCGAGCTCGTCGTCGGACTGCCCCTGTCGATGTCCGGCGGCGACACTCCGTCGACGGACGACGCGCGGGCGTTCGCGGCCCGGATCGCCGAGCGCCGCCCGGTCCGGCTGGTCGACGAACGACTGTCCACGGTGACCGCGCAACGCGGACTGCACCAGGCCGGCAAGAACACGAAGAAGTCGCGGTCCGTGATCGACCAAGCGGCCGCTGTTATCATTCTGCAACACGCGCTCGACCACGAACGCAGTGCCGGTGCCCCTCCGGGCACCACGCTTCCCTGACAGGGCAACCCACCGCGACCCGGCTGCCCTTCCGTCACCCGAGGACGACGGTGCCCAGGCGGAGTTCCCGACCGAGAGACCGAGAACCGTTGGCAGACGATCTGGACTGGAACGCGATCATCGCGCCCGGCAACGAAGCCGAGCGGCGGAAGACCACTTCCGACCGCGCAGCAGGTACCGATGACCGTGACGACTCCGCGCGGGTGACCCCGCAGCCGGACCGTCCGATGTCCCGCCGCGAGGCTCGGGCGCACGAAGCGGAACGCGCTCGTCGCGACGCCGCCCCCGGGCCCGACTCCGAGCCGGCACCCGAGGAGGCCGCCGCCGCTGCCGACCGCATGGACCCCGACTCGACCGCTCCGCGCGAGCAGCCGGCACCGGAGCCCGTGCGACCGCAGCAGGCGGCCCCCGAACTCCATCCCGAGGTCGCCGCGCTGCTGACCGGCGAGGTGCCTTCGGCGCCCGCCGCCGGCGGAGCCGGGTCCGACGGTACCGACGACGCCGGGCGCACCGGTGGCGGTGGAGCCGCGGGAGGCGGCGGACGTGGTGGCCGTGGCGGACGCGGGGGAGCCTCCAGGCCGCCGCGCGAACCGCGCCCGAAGCGCCGTCGCGGGCCGCTCATCGCCGGCATCGTGATCGTCGCCGTGGTCGTGGCCGGCGGGGTGAGCGCGTACGCGTTCGCCGCCCCGAAGATCCAGCAGATCGTCGCCGCGGTCAGCGGCTCGACCGAACCGGACGACTACACCGGCTCCGGCAAGGCCAAGGTCACCATCACGATCAAGCAGGGCGACATCGGCGAGAACGTCGCCGCGACGCTGCAGCGCAGCGGGGTCGTGAAGGACTCGAAGGTCTTCTACAAGCTGCTGCTGGCGTCGCCCGACGTGCAGTTCCAGCCGGGTTCGTACTCGCTGAAGAAGCAGATGAGCTCGAAGTCGGCCCTGGCCGCGCTGCAGGACGAGAAGAACCGCGTGCAGGCCTCGATCGTGATCCCCGAGGGTACCGCGCTGGCGGACATCGAGGCCGGCATGGTCTCCAAGGCCGGGCTCACCAAGACCGAGGTCGCCAAGGCCGCGAAGGACGTGTCCGCGTACGACCTGCCGTCCGGCGTCACCACGCTCGAGGGCTGGCTGTTCCCCGCGACGTACCCGATCAACCCGGGGTGGACCGCGGAGCAGTACTTCGGGTCGATGGTCGACACGATGAAGGAGCACCTGGCCGCCGCCGGCGTCAAGGAGGCCGACCAGGAGCACGTCATCGTGTTCGCGTCGCTCGTGCAGAAGGAAGCCGGCCTCGCCGCCGACTACCCGAAGGTCGCGCGGGTGTTCCAGAACCGGCTCGACCAGGGCATGCGCCTGCAGTCCGACGCCACCGTCGCCTACGGCACCGGCAACACCCACACCGTCACGACGACCGACGCAGAACGCGCCGACGAGTCGAACGCGTACAACACGTACGTGCACGAGGGGCTGCCGCCGGCACCGATCTCGAACCCCGGGGACATCGCCATCAAGGCCGTGACGAACGAGGCCCCGGGCAAGTGGCTGTACTTCGTGACGGTGAACCTGGAGACCGGCGAGACGGTGTTCTCGAACACCTACGACGAGCACCTCGTCGCCGTGAAGCAGTTCCAGGCGTGGCTCCGGGCGCACCCCGACTACCAGTAGGGCGACGACGTCGCACAGCGGTGCGCTGTGGGAGGATTGCAGCATGCTTCGTTGGTTGACTGCTGGTGAGTCCCACGGACCCGAACTGATCGCGATGCTCGAGGGCCTGCCCGCGGGTGTCCCGGTGTCGTTCGAGTCCATCCGTACCGATCTCGCGCGCCGGAAGCTCGGCTACGGTCGCGGCTCGCGCATGAAGTTCGAACAGGACGAGCTGCACGTGTCCGGCGGTGTCCGGCACGGGTTCTCGCTCGGCAGCCCGATCGCGATCCGGATCGGCAACACCGAGTGGCCGAAGTGGGTCGAGGTCATGAACCCCGAGCCGGTCGAGTCCACCGAGATGTCGCGTGGCCGCAGCGCCCCGCTGACCCGCCCGCGTCCGGGCCACGCCGACCTGGTCGGCATGCAGAAGTACGGCTTCGACGAGGCCCGCCCGATCCTCGAGCGTGCGAGCGCCCGTGAGACCGCGGCCCGCGTCGCGCTCGGCGCCGTCGCGAAGTCCTTCCTCGCCGAACTCGGCATGCGGTCGGTCGCGCACACCCTGCAGGTGGGCACGGTCCGTGTGCCGGACGGCACCGACCTGCCGCTGCCCGACGACGTCGACCGTCTCGACGACGACCAGTTGCGCTGCTTCGACGCCGACACCTCCGCGCGCATGGTGACCGAGGTCGAGGCCGCGAAGAAGGACGGCGACACCCTTGGTGGCGTCGTCGAGGTGTTGTTCTACGGCGTCCCGCCGGGGCTCGGCTCGCACGTGCAGTGGGACCGTCGGCTCGACGCCCGTCTGGCCGCGGCGATCATGGGCATCCAGGCGATCAAGGGCGTCGAGGTCGGCGACGGCTTCGCGACCGCTGGTCGTCGCGGCTCCGCGGCCCATGACGAGCTCTACCGCGAGGACGGCGAGATCTACCGCACGAGCGACCGTGCCGGTGGCACCGAAGGCGGCATGTCCACGGGCACCGTCCTGCGCGTCCGTGCCGGCATGAAGCCGATCGCGACCGTGCCGCACGCGTTGCACACCGTCGACGTCGTCTCGGGTGAGGACGCCTCGGCGCACCACCAGCGGTCCGACGTCTGCGCGGTCCCGGCCGCCGGCGTCGTGGCCGAGGCGATGGTGGCGCTCGTGCTCGCCGACGCCGTGCTCGAGAAGTTCGGCGGCGACAACGTCGTCGAGACCAAGCGCAACCTCGACGCCTACCTCGCGTCGATCCCGGAGACGCTCCGCACCCGTCGGACGGAGCCGGCGGCACCGGCCGACGCGTCGTGAGCACGAACGGCGGCGGCGCCGCGTCCGGCGACCTCCCGTCCGGCGGCGCCGCGCGAGGTCTGGCTGCGCCCGTCGTCGTGATCGGCCCGATGGGCGCCGGCAAGTCCAGCGTCGGCAAGCGCGTCGCGAAGGCGCTGGGTGTGCCGTTCACCGATACCGACCGGGTCATCGTCCGCGAGCACGGACCGATCCCCGGCATCTTCGCCGACCGTGGTGAGCCGGCCTTCCGTGCCCTCGAGGCCGACGCCGTCCGGACCGCCCTCGGCACCGGGGGCGTCATCGCCGTCGGCGGCGGAGCGGTGACGCACGCCGCCACCCGCGAGGCACTGTCCGGCGCCCGCATCGTCCTGCTCACCGTCTCGCCCGAGGCCGTCGCCGAGCGGATCGCCGGCTCGGACCGGCCCCTGCTCGCGGACGGCGGCATCGACGCCTGGCAGACGATCATGGACGAGCGTGCGGCGACCTACGCCGAGCTCGCGCACGTCGTCGTCGACACCTCGCGCCGTCCGATGTCCCGGGTGGTCGACGAGGTCGTCACCTGGCTGCGGAGCGACAGCAGCGCCCCCACCACCGAAGGAGCACCGTGACCGACCCGATCCTGCCCGCAGGCACCACCGAGATCCGCGTCGGCGGTGACGACGGCTACGTGGTGGCGGTCGGCTCGGGCCTGCTCGGCTCGCTGCCCGCGATCCTCGGCCCCCGCGTCGCCAAGGTCCTCATCGTGCACGCCCCGACCCTCGGTGCGCGGGCGAACGACCTGCGCGACCTGCTCGTCGACGCCGGCCTCGAAGCCCTCATCGCCGAGGTGCCCGACGCCGAGGCCGCCAAGCGCATCGAGGTCGCGTCGTTCTGCTGGCAGATCATGGGCCAGTCCGACTTCACCCGCACCGACGCCGTCATCGGCCTCGGCGGCGGTGCCGTCACCGACCTGGCGGGCTTCGTCGCGGCGACGTGGCTGCGCGGGGTGCCGTACGTGTCGGTGCCGACGAGCGTGCTCGGCATGGTGGACGCCAGCGTGGGCGGGAAGACCGGCATCAACACGAACGAGGGCAAGAACCTGGTCGGTTCCTTCTCCGCCCCCCGCGCGGTGGTCGCCGACCTCGACCTCGTCCGCACCCTGCCGCGCAACGAGATCCTCACCGGCTTCGCCGAGATCGTGAAGGCCGGGTTCATCGCCGTGCCGGAGATCCTGGACATCATCGAGGCCGACGTCACCCGCGTCACCGACCCGACGTCGCCGGAGTTCCGCCGCGTGGTCGAGCTCGCCATCGCCCTGAAGGCCGAGGTCGTGTCCGACGACTTCACCGAGCAGGGACGACGCGAGATCCTGAACTACGGTCACACGCTCGGGCACGCCATCGAGCACGCGGAGCGGTACCAGTGGCGGCACGGTGCTGCGGTGTCGGTCGGCATGGTGTTCGCCGCCGAGCTCGCACGCCTGACGGGCCACCTCGACGACGCGACCGTGGACCGGCACCGGGCGATCCTGGACTCCCTGGACCTGCCGACGTCGTACGGTCTCGGCCGGTGGCAGGGCCTCCTCGCCGCGATGCGTCGCGACAAGAAGGCCCGGGCCGGCATGCTCCGCTTCATCATCCTCGACGGTGTCGGCAAGCCGGTCATCCTCGAGGGCCCCGAAGACCACCTGCTGTTCACCGCCTACCAAGAGGTCGGCGTCTAGTACTTCTGCACGCCCAGGTGGTCGCGCAGGTGCGGTCCGGTGTACTCGGTCCGGTGCAGTCCGCGGCGCTGCAGCTCCGGCACGACCTTCTGGGTGAAGTCCTCGATCCCGGCCGGGAAGTGCGTCGGCACCGCCAGGAACCCGTCGCACGCCCCGGCCTCCGACCACGCCTGCATCGTGTCGGCGATCGTCGACGGCGACCCGATCATCTTCCGGTAGCTGCCCTCGGCGAAGTACCGGGCGGTCTCGATGACGGACAGCCCCTGTTGCCGTGACACCGCCATGATCGCTGCCCGGTGCGACTTGCCGGCGTTCGACTCGGGCAGCTCCGGCACGGGCGCGTCGAGGTCGAACTGCCGGAAGTCGACGCCACCGGCGAGGGGCTTCAGGTTGCTCAGTGCCAGGTCGTCCGGGATCAACGCCATCATCCGGTCGGCGAGGTCGCGGGCGTCCTGGTCGGTGTCGCCGACGATCGGGGTCATCCCGACGAGCACCTTGACGTGGTCGGGGTCGCGGCCGAACCGTTCGGCGCGCGCTCGGATGTCGTCGCGGAACGCACGACTCTCGTCCGGGTCGGACTGCAGGGTGAACACGACGTCGGCGGTGCGCGCCGCGAGTGCGCGGCCCGGCTCCGACGCACCCGCCTGGAACACGACGGGCCGTCCCTGCGGACTCCGACCCGTCGTCAGCGGTCCTCGCACGCGGAAGTGCTCGCCGTCGTGCTGCAGGAACCGCATCTTCTCGATGTCGAAGTAAGTGCCGGACTCCTTGTCGCGCACGATCGCGTCCGGGTCCCACGAGTCCCAGAGCCCGGTGACGACGTCGACGAACTCGCTCGCCCGCTCGTACCGGGCGGCGTGCTGCACGTGGGCGTCGAGTCCGAAGTTCTGGGCTTCGTCCTCGTTGAAGGACGTCACGAGGTTCCACCCCGCGCGGCCCTTGCTGATGTGGTCGAGGGTCGAGAACCGCCGCGCGAGGTTGTAGGGGTCGTTGAAGGTCGTGGTCGACGTCGCTGCGAGACCCAGGTGCGTGGTCCGCATCGCCAGGGCGGGCAGGAGCATCGTCGGGTCGAAGTGGATCGAGCGGGGGTTCGCGGCACCGTAGGTGTCGCCGGCCAGGATGTCGTTGCTGCGCCGGACTGCGGCCTGGTCCTCGAAGAACAGGGCGTCGAGCTTCGCCGCCTCGGCCAGTTCGGCGGCGCGGACGTAGTGGTCGATGCCGAGGTCGAGCTCGGGGACGGCGTCCGGCAGGCGCCAGGCGCCGAGGTGGTAGCCGGGGAACAGGAACATTGCGAGGTGGATCGTGGTCACGGGGGTCCTCTCGGAGGGGACGGTGCAGTAGGCGGGTGGGTGCCTCCGGCGGGCGGCCGGGAGGCACGGAGCAGGGTGCGCGGCTCGGCGCGGCTCGGTGGGACGGCGCGCTCCAGAGCACGTGGACCGCCCGGGGGATCGGCGCGCGGCGGTCAGACGGACGAACGGTCGGACGGACGGACGGACGGACGTCAGTGTCCGTGCGCGATGGCGCCGCGGGGCCAGCAGCGGGACGCGGCGGTCGCGTGGTGTGCCGTCATCGTCGCCCCCCCCCTGTCGCTCGTGCTCGTGTCGCGTTCTCCCACCGGCTCGAGCCGGTGGTGGACGACGCTACGGGCGCGGTGTTTCGGCATCGTTTCGATCGGGAAACACCGTCGAAACGATGCGCCGTTAGCGTCGCCGCATGTCTGCAGCAGCCCTCGCCCCGTTCCCGACCGAGCTCCGCGTCGGCGTCCCCGACTGGCTCCGCGACGCGCAGGCCGCTGCTCCGGAACACCTCGGCACCCGTGCGGAGCGGTTCGCGCTCGTGAACGCCCTCGCCGAACGGAACGTCGAGGAGGGCACCGGCGGTCCGTTCGCGGCGGCCGTCGTCGACGAGGACACCGGCGCGGTCGTCGCCCTCGGGGTGAACCTGGTGCTGCACACCAACCTGTCGTCGATGCACGCCGAGGTCGTCACCCTCGGACTCGCACAGGCTCGGACGGGGGCCTGGAACCTCGGCCGTGACGTCGGCCACCGGCGTGTGCTCGTGGTGAACGCCCAACCGTGCGTGATGTGCCTCGGGGCCCTGCTGTGGTCGGGGGTCTCCGCGCTGGAGTTCGCCGCCGACGGAGCCACGGTCGAGCGGATCACGGGCTTCGACGAGGGCCCGGTGCCGGGTGACTGGCGCGAGCAGCTCGTTGCTCGGGGGATCGACGTGCACCAGGAGCACAGCACCGGTGCCGAGACGGCGCTCGAGCGCTACCGCGACCTGGTCGAGTCCGGTGCCACCGCGCGCTACAACGGCAGCGGCGCCTGACCCGGCGTCAGCGCAACACCCGCCGCGTCCGTCGCCACCACCACTTGACCTGCATCGACACGGTGAGGACGCCGGTCCGCTGCCATTCCCGGAACTCCGCGACGGTGGCTCCGTTGTCCCACGCGAAGAGCACGTCGTCGTCCGCGTCCACGTCGGGCGCATCCGGCAAGGGTCGCAAGATCGGCATCAGGTGGACTCCTCTTCCTCAGGGTGGACGTGATCGGCGGCGGTTCGCCTCCGGAGTGCACGAGTGGCGAGCCGTCGGTCCGCCTTCGACCACCACCGTACGGTCTCGAGTTCCCGGAGCACAGTTCTCGAAATGTCGTATGCACCGCCGCCTCGTGGCTGGGCGAGCGACCAGGTGAACCGCTTCCAGGCGTGTTCTCGATCGGTCGTCCGCCGGCTCTGGAACGCCCCGAACCAGCTGACGACCGCCGCCACGATCGCCGCGCCGGCGGCGATGCACGCCGCGACCAGTGCTGTCTCCATGGGGCAAGCCTGCGGCAGTGCGCGCGACCCGACGCGACACGCGAGCCGACCTGTGGATGCCGGACCGCGCCTCCCGGCCTGTGCACGACAACCGGCGCACCCGGCGGACCCAGCAGCGGGGAGCAGACTGACGACGTGCCCAACCCACCCCGACTGAGCGACCTGTCCGGATCGCAGGAGGCCGACACCGGCACCCTCCGGTCCCGTGGCCGCCGGTTCACCGAACTGCTGTCGATCGCGAGACGCCACCGCCTCGTCCCGTTCCGTCGCCTCGACTTCTCGCACGACCCGGCCACCTCCGACCTGCGCCGCAGCCAGGCCGAGCACCTGCGCCGTGCGCTCGAGGAAGCGGGCGGCGGGTTCGTGAAGATGGGCCAGCTGCTCTCCACCCGCGACGACCTGCTACCGGAGGAGTGGACCGAGGGACTCGCCCACCTGCAGCGCAACGTCACCGCCGCCCCCGCCGACCAGGTGCTCGCCCTGCTCGAACAGGAACTCGGCGCACCGGTCGACCAGGTCTTCGCGTCCTTCGACCCGGTGCCCGTCGCCGCGGCCTCGATCGCCCAGGTCCACCGCGCCGGCCTGCCCGACGGCACCGCGGTCGCGGTCAAGGTGCAGCGTCCCGGCATCGACGCCGCCGTCCGCCGCGACGTCGACATCGCGCTCCGTGTCGTCCGATTCATGGCGCGATGGTCGACCGAGGCCCGGCAGGTCGGCGTGCAGGACGTGGCCGCGCAGTACGCCGACGACCTGGTCCGCCAGGTCGACTTCGTCTCCGAGCTGCGGAACCTCACCGCCCTGCGTGCCGCACAGGCCCGCAGTGCCCGTCCGGACGAGGTCCGGTTCCCGGACCCGTACCCGGACCTGTCCGGGCGCCGCGTGCTCGTGATGGAGTTCCTGGAGGGCGACACGCTCAGCGCGATCCGCGCCGAGCGCGCGGACCGCGACCTCGACGGCCCGATGCGCGCGATCCTCCGCGCGTTCCTGCGACAGGTCGTCTTCGACGGCTTGTACCACGCCGACCTGCACCCCGGGAACGTCCTGGTGCTGCCCGACGGGCGGCCCGCGTTGATCGACTTCGGATCGGTCGGGAGGCTCGACCCGACCCTCCGGGACACGGTCCAGGACCTGCTGGTCGCCTACCTGCAGGACGACACCTCGCGGATCGCCGATGCGGTCCTGCGGATGGCACCGGTGCGCGACGCGCACGACGAGCCCGACTTCCGTCGGGACATCGCGCGCTTCGTCGCGGACGAGCTCGGACCGGGCGCGCGCATCGGCGTCGAGACGGTCGACGACGCCGTCGAGGTGTTCGGGCGGTACCGGCTCAAGGCGCCGCCGGACTTCGTCGCGGCCGCGCGGGCGCTGGCGATCTTCGAGGGCACGCTCCGCACGCTCGCGCCGTCGTTCGACCTGCTCGAGGAGTCCCGCGGGCTCGCCCGTGAGCAGATCACCGACCAGCTGCGCCCCGGCAAGCTGCGCGACCTGGCGGCGAAGGAGCTGATCGGCGTCGTCTCCGCGGCCCGACGACTGCCCCGCCGGGTCGACCGGATCGGCGAGGCGATCGAGACGGGCAAGTTCACCGTCAACATCCGGCTCTTCGCGGACCGCCGCGACCGCGAGCTCGTGTCCGGCATGATCCGGCGCATCCTGCTCGTGCTGCTCGGCGCCGGTGCCGGGATCCTGGCGATCGTCTACCTGGCACTGCCCGCCCGACCGGACGCGGCGATCTCGACCGCGGTGGCCGGGGTACTGCTCGGGGGAGCGGCCGTGGTGCTGCTCGGCTGGGCGGCGATCGACTCCTGGCGCGCCCGGCGACGGCGCTGATGGCGACGGGCGGGCGTCCGCTACACTCGTCCGGGGCCAGCGCGGCCCGAAGACCTTTCACAACACGACCGAACGGGACACCGAAGACTCATGGCCAGTACCACTGACATCAAGAACGGCGCCGTTCTCATCATCGACGGCCAGCTGTGGTCGGTCGTGGAGTTCCAGCACGTCAAGCCCGGCAAGGGTGGCGCGTTCGTCCGCACCAAGCTGAAGAACGTCGTCTCCGGCAAGGTCGTCGACCGCACCTTCAACGCCGGCGCGAAGATCGACACCGCCGTGGTCGACCGCCGTGACTACCAGTTCCTCTACGAGGACGGCGACTCGTACGTGTTCATGGACACCGACACCTACGACCAGATCCCGGTCTCGGCGACGGTCGTCGGCGACGCGAAGAACTACCTGCTCGAGTCCGCGATGGTCACCATCGCGATGAACGAGGGCAACCCGCTCTACGTCGAGCTCCCGACGTCGATCGTGACCGAGGTCGAGACCGAGCCGGGCCTGCAGGGCGACCGCTCCTCCGGTGGCACCAAGGACGCGACCATCATCGCGACCGGCCACCGCATCCAGGTCCCGCTCTACCTCGAGAGCGGCACCACGGTGAAGATCGACACGCGCGACGGCAGCTTCCTCGGCCGCGTCAACTCCTAGGCGACGTCCGTATGAGTGCTCGTTCGAAGGCCCGCAAGCGCGCCCTCGACATGCTGTACGTGGCCGAGGTGCGTGAGCTCCCGATCACGGACGTCCTGGCGACCGAGACCGTCCGTCACCTGGACCAGCCCGAGCGTGCCTCGAGCTGGGACTACGCACGGCAGATCGTGACGGGCGTCGACGACGCCCGCCACGAGATCGACTCCGTCATCATCGACCACGCCCAGGGGTGGTCGATCGCCCGGATGCCGGTCCTCGACCGCTGCATCCTGCGGATGGCCGTCTGGGAGCTCCGGTTCAACCCGGAGGTGCCGGACGCCGTCGCGATCGCCGAGGCCGTCGAGCTCGCCCAGTCGCTCTCGACCGAGGACTCCGCGGGCTTCGTGAACGGTGTCCTCGGAGCCGTCGCCGGCGGTCGTGCACCGTCCGGTCGGACGGTCGCAGGGGACCAGGAGTCCCGCTAGGCTTGTGCACGTCAGCATCCTTTAATGCCGTCCAGTGAGGCGGGGAAGGGGGTCGACGTGGGTACCAGAACGGTCCTGCAGCAACCCGACATCACGCGCGCTCTGACGCGCATCGCACACGAGATCCTCGAGGCCAACCACGGCGGCTCGGACCTCGTCCTCCTGGGCATCCCGACCCGGGGCGCCGTGCTCGCCGAACGGCTGGGCCGCGTCCTGGCGGACATCGAGCCCGAGTGGCAGTCCGCGCGGGCCGGCATCGGATCCGAACGGGTCGGCACGCTCGACGTGACCATGCACCGGGACGACCTCGGGCACGGCATCGGTCGTGCCCCGCACCGCACGGTGATCCCCGCCGGCGGCATCGACGGCAAGGTCGTCGTGCTCGTCGACGACGTCCTGTACTCCGGTCGCACGGTCCGGGCAGCGCTCGACGCCCTGCAGGGGATCGGCCGGCCGCGCGCCGTCCGGCTCGCCGTGCTCGTCGACCGCGGCCACCGCGAGCTGCCGATCCGCGCGGACCACGTGGGCAAGAACCTGCCGACCGCCTCGGACGAGCGGGTCACCCTGCACCTGTCCGAGACCGACGGCGACGACACCGTGTTCATCGAGCAGGGGGTGGCGTGATGCGGCACCTGCTCTCCACCGCCGACCTGTCGCGCGACCAGGCCGTGCACATCCTCGACGTCGCCGAGGAGATGGCCGAGGTCAACACGCGCGAGGTCCGGAAGCTCCCGGCCCTGCGCGGCAAGACCGTCGTGAACCTGTTCTTCGAGGACTCGACCCGCACGCGCATCTCGTTCGAGGCCGCGGCGAAGCGCCTGTCGGCCGACGTCATCAACTTCGCGGCCAAGGGCTCGAGCGTCTCCAAGGGTGAGTCCCTCAAGGACACCGTGCAGACCCTCGGCGCGATGGGCATCGACGGCATCGTGATGCGGCACGGCGCGTCCGGTGCGCCGCGCGTGCTCGCCGACGCCGACTGGATCGACGTCCCCGTGGTGAACGCCGGCGACGGCACGCACGAGCACCCGACGCAGGCGCTGCTCGACGCCTTCACCATGCGCCGTCGCCTGCACGGTGCCGGCTCACGTGGACAGGGCCTCGACGGTGTCAGGGTACTGATCGTCGGCGACGTGCTGCACAGCCGCGTCGCCCGGTCGAACGCGTGGCTGCTCCGGACCCTCGGCGCGAGCGTGACCTTCGCCGCACCGCCGACGCTCCTGCCCGCCACCACGACCCCGTTCGGGGCCGCGGTGCACCACGACCTCGACGCCGCCCTGGCCGAGGACCCGGACGTCGTCATGACGCTCCGGATCCAGCAGGAGCGGATGGACGACGCGTTCTTCCCGAACCCGCGCGAGTACACGCGGCACTGGGGCCTGACGGCTGCGCGGTTCGCGCGACTGTCCGAGCGCACACTGATCATGCACCCCGGTCCGATGAACCGCGGGCTGGAGATCGCCGGCGTCGCTGCCGACGACCCCCGTTCCACCGTGGTCGAGCAGGTCGAGAACGGCGTCTCGGTCCGCATGGCGGTCCTCTACCTGGCCCTGACCGGCACCGAACCGAAGGAGTCCGCAGCATGACCGCTCACCTGATCCGCGGCGCGCAGCTGGTCGACGGCTCGCGCGCCGACATCCGACTGCAGGACGGCCGCATCACGGCGATCGGGTCCGGTGTGGACGCGAGCGGTGCCACGGTCGTCGACGCCGACGGGCTCATCGCCCTGCCGGGTCTCGTCGACCTGCACACCCACCTGCGCGAGCCCGGTCACGAGGAATCCGAGACGGTCCTCACCGGCTCGCGCGCCGCGGCGGCGGGAGGCTTCACCGCCGTCAACGCGATGGCGAACTCGAGCCCGGTCGCCGACACCGCCGGGGTCGTCGAGCAGGTGCAGGCACTCGGCGACGACGCCGGCTACGTCACGGTCCGCCCGATCGGAGCGGTGTCGCAGGGGCTGCAGGGCACGCACCTGTCCGAGATCGGTGCCATGGCGACGAGCAGGGCGAAGGTCCGGGTCTTCTCGGACGACGGCTCGTGCGTGTCCGACCCGCTCCTCATGCGCCGCGCACTCGAGTACATCAAGGGCTTCGGCGGGGTGCTCGCGCAGCACGCGCAGGAACCCCGACTCACCATCGGCGCGCAGATGAACGAGGGCCGCCTGTCGTCGGAGCTCGGGCTGGCGGGCTGGCCGGCCGTGGCGGAAGAGGCGATCATCGCCCGCGACGTCCTGCTCGCCGACCACGTGGGCGCGCGGCTGCACGTCTGCCACGTGTCGACCGCCGGCAGCGTCGAGGTGATCCGCTGGGCCAAGTCCCGCGGCATCGACGTCACCGCCGAGGTCACCCCGCACCACCTCGTGCTCACCGAGGACCTCATCGCCGGGCACGACGGCGCCCCCGGGTACGACGCCCGCTACAAGGTGAACCCGCCGCTCCGGGCCCGCGAGGACGTCGACGCCCTCCGCGCCGCCCTGGCCGACGGCACCATCGACATCGTCGCGACCGACCACGCACCGCACACCGCCGAGGCGAAGTGCTGCGAGTGGCCGGCGGCGGCGAACGGCATGGTCGGCCTCGAGTCGGCGCTGAGCGTCGTGCAGTCCGCCGTCGTCGCGTCGGGGCAGCTCGACTGGGCCGACGTCGCCCGGGTCCTGTCCGAGGCGCCGGCACGCATCGGTCAGGTCGAGGGCCACGGTCAGCGCATCACCGAGGGCGCGCCCGCCGAGATCACGCTCTACGACCCCACGGCCAGCCGCGAGTTCGCGGTCGCCGACCTCGCCGGACAGTCGCAGAACTCGCCGTACCTCGGCATGACGCTGCCCGGCCGGGTCGTCGCCACGTTCCACCTGGGCGCGCCGACGGTGCTCGACGCCCGCCTCGTCGACGCCGACACCGTCGCCGCGCACGCCGCGGCGCTCCGGACGGGGGCGCGCGCATGAGCGGCGACGCCGCGCGCTGGTTGCTCGGCGGGGTGATCCTGCTCGCGGTGGCCGCGCTGTTCGTCGCCATGGCGCGCACCTGGCGGACGCGGACCAGGAAGCAGGCGGAATCCGTGCCTCCCGTCCCCGTCCCCACCACGATCGGACCGGAAGTCGGGTCCTGGGACGGTTTCTCCGTCGCGACGACCCGTGCCGACCAGCCGCTGGAACGCATCACCGCCGGCGGACTCGGGTTCCGGGGTCGCGGCGGCGTGCGCGTCCACGCGACCGGTGTGGTCCTGCGACTCGCCGGCGCGGACGACCGCTGGATCGCACGTGCTGCGGTCCGCGGGGCCGACCGCTCGACGTGGGCGATCGACCGGGTGGTCGAGCCCGGGGGACTGGTCCGTCTGCGATGGACGGCGACCGGCGCCGCAGGTGCGACGGACCTCGACACGTACTTCCGGTTCCCGGAGGGCGACGCAGCCGCGCTGCTCGCCCTGCAGGGACTGACCGAGACCGGGCCGCAGGCGACTGCGGCCGATGCCCCGCGAACCGCGGGCGAAGGGAAGAAAGCATGACACGCGAACGGGCCGTCCTGGTCCTCGAAGACGGCACCCGGTACGACGGCTGGGCCTACGGCGCCCGCGGGCGCACGCTCGGCGAGGTGGTCTTCGCGACCGGCATGACCGGCTACCAGGAGACGCTGACCGATCCGTCCTACGCCGGCCAGATCGTGGTGCAGACCGCGCCGCACATCGGCAACACCGGGGTCAACGACGAGGACCCCGAGTCCCGTCGCATCTGGGTTGCCGGGTACGTGGTGCGCGACCCCAGCCGCGTGGTGTCGAACCACCGCGCGAATGCGTCGCTCGACGACCACCTGGTGCGCGACGGCATCGTCGGGATCTCCGGCATCGACACCCGCGCCCTCACGCGCCGGATCCGCGACGCCGGCGCCATGAAGGGCGGCGTGTTCAGCGGCGCCGATGCGCAGCTGTCGGAGTCGGAGCAGCTGGACGCCGTCCGGTCGCAGGCCACGATGGCCGGCGCGAGCTTCTCGGCGATCGTGTCCACCCCGGAGACCTACGTGGTGCCCGCCGAGGGCGAGCAGATCGGCCGGCTGGCCGTGCTCGACCTGGGCGTGAAGGCGTCGACCACCCGCTACCTCGCCCAGCGCGGGTTCGAGGTGCACGTCGTCCCGCAGGACATCTCCGCGGCGGCGCTCGAGGAGCTCGCACCGGACGCCCTGTTCTACTCGAACGGCCCCGGCGACCCCGCCGCGTCGGACGCCCAGGTCGAACTGCTGCAGGGCAGCCTGCGGACCGGGCGCCCGTTCTTCGGCATCTGCTTCGGCAACCAGCTGCTCGGCCGCGCGCTCGGCTTCGGCACCTACAAGCTGCCCTTCGGGCACCGCGGCATCAACCAGCCGGTGCTCGACACCACCACGGGCAAGGTCGAGATCACGAGCCAGAACCACGGCTTCGCGGTCGACGCTCCCCTGGGGCAGGTCCTCGAGTCGCCGGCCGGGTTCGGCCGCGTCGAGGTCTCGCACTACTCGCTGAACGACGACGTGGTCGAGGGCCTGCGGGCGCTCGACGTGCCCGCGTTCAGCGTGCAGTACCACCCCGAGGCCGCCGCTGGTCCGCACGACAGCATGTACCTCTTCGACCGGTTCGCGGACCTGGTGCGCGCGCGACGTGACGGGGAGCCGCTCGACGCGGCCACCGCCGACGCGACCACTCCCGCAGCAGACATCACCAAGGAAGCGAACTGATGCCCAAGCGCGCAGACATCAACTCCGTCCTCGTCATCGGTTCCGGCCCGATCGTCATCGGTCAGGCCGCCGAGTTCGACTACTCCGGCACCCAGGCGTGCCGTGTCCTCCGCGCCGAGGGCGTCCGGGTCATCCTCGTCAACCCGAACCCGGCGACGATCATGACCGACCCCGACTTCGCCGACGCGACCTACATCGAGCCGATCACGAACGCGTGCCTCGAGGAGATCATCCGCATCGAGAAGCCGGACGCCGTCCTGCCGACGCTGGGCGGCCAGACCGCCCTGAACGCGGCGATCGCGCTCGACGAGGCCGGCATCCTCGAGAAGCACGGCGTCGAGCTCATCGGTGCCAAGGTGGACGCCATCCAGCGCGGTGAGGACCGCCAGCTCTTCAAGGAGCTCGTGCTCGAGTCCGGCGCCGACGTGGCCCGGAGCCACATCGCCCACACGCTGGAAGAGGCGAAGGAGTTCGCGAAGGACCTCGGCTACCCGCTCGTCGTCCGCCCGTCCTTCACCATGGGTGGTCTCGGTTCGGGCTTCGCGTACGACGAAGCCGAGCTCGTCCGCTTCGTCGGCGACGGGCTGCAGTCCAGCCCGACGACCGAGGTCCTGCTCGAGGAATCGATCCTCGGCTGGAAGGAGTACGAGCTCGAGCTGATGCGCGACAACTACGACAACACCGTCGTCATCTGCTCCATCGAGAACGTCGACCCGGTCGGCGTGCACACCGGCGACTCGATCACCGTCGCCCCGGCGCTCACGCTCACCGACCGCGAGTACCAGAACATGCGCAACATCGGCATCGACATCATCCGTCGCGTCGGTGTCGACACCGGTGGTTGCAACATCCAGTTCGCCGTCGACCCGTCGAACGGCCGCCTGATCGTCATCGAGATGAACCCGCGCGTCTCCCGCTCGTCGGCGCTGGCCTCGAAGGCCACGGGCTTCCCGATCGCGAAGATCGCCGCGAAGCTCGCCATCGGGTACCGCCTGGACGAGATCCAGAACGACATCACGAAGGTGACCCCGGCCAGCTTCGAGCCGACGCTCGACTACGTGGTCGTGAAGACCCCGCGCTTCGCGTTCGAGAAGTTCCCCGCGGCGGACGCCACGCTCACCACGACGATGAAGAGCGTCGGCGAGGCGATGGCCATCGGCCGCAACTACGCGACGGCGCTGCAGAAGTCGCTGCGCTCGCTCGAGAAGCGCGGCTCGAGCTTCCACTGGGACACCCCGGCGTCGGAGCTCGACAAGGACGCCCTGCTCGCGAAGTCGTCCATCCCCACCGACGGCCGGATCGTCACGGTGCAGCAGGCCCTGGTCGCCGGCGCCACCGCCGCCGAGGTCTTCGAAGCCACGAAGATCGACCCGTGGTTCATCGACCAGATCGTGCTCATCAACGAGGTCGCCGCCGAGGTCGCGGCCGCCGACGAGCTCGACGCGGACACCATCCGCTGGGCCAAGGAGCACGGCTTCAGCGACACCCAGATCGCGGCGCTGCGCAGCACCCCGGAGCACCCGGTCAGCGAGCAGCAGGTCCGCGACCACCGGCACGCCCTCGGCATCCGCCCCGTCTTCAAGACCGTCGACACCTGCGCCGGCGAGTTCCCGGCCCTGACGCCGTACCACTACTCGTCGTACGACGCCGAGACCGAGGTGGTCGCGAGCGACCGCAAGAAGGTCGTCATCCTGGGCTCCGGCCCGAACCGCATCGGCCAGGGCGTCGAGTTCGACTACTCCTGCGTGCACGCGTCCTTCGCGCTGAGCGACGCCGGGTTCGAGACGATCATGATCAACTGCAACCCCGAGACGGTCTCCACCGACTACGACACCTCGGACCGCCTGTACTTCGAGCCGCTCACGGCCGAGGACGTCCTCGAGGTCATCGAGGCCGAGGCGGCGTCGGGTGAGCTCGTCGGCGTCGTCGTGCAGCTCGGCGGGCAGACCGCCCTGGGCCTGGCGAAGCCGCTCGAGGCGGCGGGGATCCCGATCCTCGGCACCAGCCCGACGGCGATCGACTCCGCCGAGGAGCGCGGCCAGTTCTCCGCCATCCTCGACGCCGCGGGGCTGCTCGCGCCGCGCAACGGCACCGCCCACGACCTGGCGAGCGCGACCGCCGTGGCCGAGGAGATCGGCTACCCGGTGCTCGTCCGCCCGTCCTTCGTGCTCGGCGGCCGCGGCATGGAGATCCTGTACGACTCCCCGTCGCTCGCCGACTACTTCGACCGGATGGCCGACCAGGCGATCATCGGCCCGGAGCTCCCGCTGCTCGTCGACCGGTTCCTGGACGACGCGGTGGAGATCGACGTCGACGCGCTCTTCGACGGTGAGCGGCTCTACATCGGCGGCATCATGGAGCACCTGGAAGAGGCCGGCATCCACTCCGGTGACTCCGCGTGCACCCTGCCCCCGGTCGGACTCGGCCGCGCCGAGATCCAGGGCGTCGTCGACGCGACCGAGAAGATCGCCCGCGGCATCGGCGTGCAGGGCCTGCTCAACGTCCAGTTCGCCATCGGCGCCGGCGTGCTCTACGTCCTCGAGGCGAACCCGCGCGCCAGCCGCACGGTCCCGTTCGTCTCGAAGGCGCTCGGCATCGCGCTGGCCAAGGCCGCGTCGCGCATCATGACCGGCACGAGCGTCGACGAGCTCGTCGCCGAGGGCATGCTGCCGGCCCGCGACGGGGCGTTCGTCCCGATGGAGGCCCCGGTCGCCGTCAAGGAGGCCGTCCTGCCCTTCCGCCGCTTCCGCACCCGCGAGGGCCAGGTCGTCGACTCGGTGCTCAGCCCCGAGATGCGCTCCACCGGCGAGGTCATGGGCATCGACCGCGACTTCCCACGGGCGTTCCTCAAGTCGCAGGACGCCGCGTACGGCGGCCTGCCGACCAGCGGCACGGTCTTCGTGAGCGTCGCGGACACCGACAAGCGCGCCATCGTGCTGCCGGTGCACCGCCTGCAGCAGCTGGGCTTCACGATCATCGCGACCGAGGGTACGGCGGAGATCCTCCGCCGCAACGGCATCGAGGTCGGCATCGTTGGCAAGTACAGCCAGGGCGGCGAGAGCGTCGTCGACCTGCTGACGCGCAACGAGGTCGACATCGTCATCAACACGCCGTCGGGTGCCGCCGGTCGTGCGGACGGGTACGAGATCCGTGCGGCCACGGTCGCAGCGGACAAGCCGCTGTTCACGACGATCGCGCAGATCGGTGCGGCGGTCGCGGCGATCGAGACGATCGGCACGCCGCTCAACGTCCGGAGCCTGCAGGACTACGCGCGGGAGCGCGCCACCTGGTGAGCGAGGGGCGTACGGGAGGCCCGGCCTCCTTCGGTGATCGGCTCGCGTCCGCGATGCGCGAGCGTTCACCGCTCTGCGTCGGCATCGACCCCCACGCCACCACCCTGGCGGCGTGGGGGCTCGGTCGCGACGAGCAGGGACTGGCCGCCTTCGGCGCGGCCCTGGTCGACGCGGCCGCCGGCCGCGCGGCGATCGTGAAGCCGCAGATCGCGTTCTTCGAGGCGGCGGGGGTGGCGGGCTACCGCGCGCTCGACGCGACGATCCGTCGTGCACGTGATGCGGGCCTCCTGGTCGTCGCCGACGTGAAGCGGGGCGACATCGGGTCGACCGGTGACGACTACGCACTCGCGTGGCTCGACCGTGACGGGCCGTTCGCGGCCGACGCGATGACGGTGTCGCCGTACCTGGGCTACGGCTCGCTCAGCGGGACGGTCGACGTCGCTCGGCGGAACGGTGCCGGGGTCTTCGTGCTCGCCGCGACGAGCAACCCGGAGGCGCGGGTGCTGCAGACCGCGGTCCTGGCGGAGGGCCCGCGTGCCGGGCGGTCCGTGGCTGCCGGTATCGTCTTGGACGTGGCAGACGACAACCGGGCCGCGGGCGACCAGGCCCTCGGCGACGTCGGGCTCGTGCTCGGCGCGACCCTTCACCTCGACGACTTCGGCATCGACGCGGACGCGATCGGCACCGCGCCGGTGCTCGCCCCGGGCTTCGGTGCCCAGGGCGCCCGGATCGAGGACCTCCGTGCGCTGTACGGTGCGCGCGCCGAGCAGGTGCTCGTGAGCGAGTCGCGCGGTCTGCTGACCGACGGTCCGGACGGGGTCGCGGCACTCGTGTCCGACCGCGCCGACCGGATCCGCGCGGCACTCGGGGCCGCAGCATGACCGCCGACGGTGACCGCACCGACGGCGACCGCACCGAAGGCGACCGCACCGAAGGCGACCGCACCGACGGCACCGAACTGCCGGCCCACCGCACGCCACCGGAGGTCGACCGCGTCGCGGCGGCCCAGGCAGCGGTCGCCGCGCGACGCGCCCGGGCCGCGGTGAAGTCCCAGGTCGCGTCGGGGGAGCGCTCGGCACTCGAGGTCGCTCGATCGGCATGGGACGACGCCCTCGTCGACACGACCTCGGCGGAGCGCTCGCTCCGGGTGCGCGACCTGCTCGTCAGCCTGTCCGGCATCGGTCCGGCGCGTGCCGAGTCGATCATGGGCACCCTGCGCATCGCGCCGTCGAAGCGCCTCGGGGGCCTCGGCACCCGGCAGCGCACGGCCCTGGCCGACTGGCTCGCCGCGCGCGGTCGCAAGCGCGGTGCCTCGAAGCTCGTCGTCCTCGCCGGGCCGACCGCCGTCGGCAAGGGAACGGTGAGCGCGTACATCCGCGAGCAGTACCCGGACGTGAACCTCAGCGTCTCCGCCACGACCCGGAAGCCCCGCCCGGGCGAGGTCGACGGCGTGCACTACTACTTCGTGGACGACGCCGAGTTCGACCGGATGATCCGCGAGCGCGAACTGCTCGAGTGGGCCACGGTGCACAACTCGTACCGGTACGGCACCCCGCGGCCGCCGATCGACCGAGCGCTCGACGCCGGCGAGCGGGTCATGCTCGAGATCGACCTGCAGGGTGCTCGCCAGGTCCGTGACGCCATGCCCGAGGCCGTGCTCGTGTTCCTGCTGCCCCCGACGTGGGAAGAACTGGTGCGTCGACTCATCGGCCGCGGCACCGAGTCGCCCGAGGAACAGGCGCGTCGACTCGACACCGCGAAGGTCGAACTGGCCGCCCAGGACGAGTTCGACGTCCGCATCGTGAACTCCGATGTCGGCACCGCGGCACGACAGGTCGTAGACTTGTTCTCTGCGCCCTGACGGGTGCACCGACGACGAGGAGACTCCATGGCCAACCCCCAGGGCATCATCGACCCGCCCATCGACGACCTGCTCAGCAAGGTCGAGTCGAAGTACGCGCTCGTCATCTTCGCTTCCAAGCGCGCGCGTCAGATCAACGACTACTACGCCGACCTGCACGAGGGCTCGCTCTTCGACAACGTCGGCCCGCTCGTCGACTCGACGATCGACGACAAGCCGCTGTCCGTGGCTCTCCACGAGATCAACGAGGACAAGCTCACCGTCACCAAGCAGCAGCAGCCCTCCGACTGATCCCGGTGACTGCAGCTGCTCTGCGCCTCTTCACGTCCGAGTCGGTGACCGAGGGGCACCCCGACAAGATCTGCGACCAGATCTCGGACAGCATCCTCGACGCACTGCTCACGGTGGACCCGCACGCTCGGGTCGCCGTCGAGACGATGGTGACGACCGGCCTCGTGCACGTCGCCGGCGAGGTCACGACCTCGGGCTACGTCGAGATCCCCAAGCTCGTCCGTGACGTCATCACGGGCATCGGCTACAACTCGTCGGACGTCTCCTTCGACGGCGCCACGTGCGGCGTCGAGGTGTCGATCGGTGCGCAGTCGCCGGACATCGCGCAGGGCGTCGACGAGTCGCTCGACTCCCGCACCGGCGCGGTCGACCCGCTCGACCGTCAGGGTGCCGGCGACCAGGGCATCATGTTCGGCTTCGCGACGAACGAGACCCCCGAGTACATGCCGGTCGCGATCTGGCTGGCGCACCGCCTGGCCGAGCGTCTGGCCGCCGTGCGCAAGTCCGGCGAGCTGGCGTTCCTGCGCCCGGACGGCAAGACGCAGGTCACCGTCGGTTACGACGGCGTCGTGCCGAAGACCGTCGAGACCGTCGTCCTGTCGACGCAGCACTCGCCGAGCGTCACGCTGGAGCAGCTCACCGCCGAGATCACCGAGCACGTGATCCGTCCGGTGCTCGACCTCGTCGACCTCGACTCCTCGCACGTCGACGTCATCGTCAACCCGACGGGTCGCTTCGAGATCGGTGGCCCCCAGGGCGACGCCGGACTCACCGGCCGCAAGGTCATCGTCGACACGTACGGCGGGGCCTCCCGTCACGGTGGCGGCGCGTTCAGCGGCAAGGACCCGTCGAAGGTCGACCGCTCGGCGGCGTACGCGCTGCGCTGGGTCGCGAAGAACGCGGTCGCCGCGGGCCTCGCCGACCGGATCGAGGTGCAGGTCGCCTACGCGATCGGCCGCGCGAAGCCCGTCGGGCTCTACGTCGAGACCTTCGGCACCGGACACGTCGACGACGCCACCATCGAAGCCGCGATCCGCCAGGTCTTCGACCTGCGTCCGGCCGCGATCATCCGCGACCTCGACCTGCTCCGTCCGATCTACGCGCACACCGCGACGTACGGACACTTCGGCCGCGAGCTCCCCGGGTTCACCTGGGAGCAACTCGACCGCGTCGAGGAACTCCGCGCCGCCGCAGGGCTCGTCACCGCCGCCGTCTGAGGCACCGCGTGACCACCGTCGCGCGCGTCGTCCTCGACTCGCCGCTCCCGCAGTTGGACCGTCTGTTCGACTACCGGGTGCCGGCCGAGCTCGAGGACGACTGCGTGCCGGGCGTCCGGGTGAAGGTCCCGCTCCGCACCGGGGCCCGGATGTCCGACGGCTACGTCGTCGAGATCGTCGACGAGGGCGACTACCCGGGTGAGCTCAGCGCGATCGAGACCCTGGTGTCACCTGTCCCGGTCCTGGCGCCGGAGATCTGGAAGCTCGCCCGCGCCGTGGCCGACCGTGCCGCCGGTGTGGCGTCCGACGTCCTCCGTCTGGCCGTGTCGACCCGCCAGGTCCGCGCCGAGAAGGCCTGGCTCGCGCGGGACACCTCGTGGTCGCCGCCCCCGGTGTCCGCACCGCCGGTGACCGGCTACACCCCGGGCATGCTCGAAGGCGTGATCGCCGAGCACGATCGCGCTGCGGTCGCGGCCGTTCCCCACCCGGTGGCGCTGGCCGGGCCCACCAGCGACGAGGGCGACGGCGACTCCGATCCGATCTGGGTGCCCGGCTGGGCCGCCACCCTCGCCCAGGCCGCCGCACACACGCTGGCGAGTGAGCAGTCCGCCGTCATCGCCGTCCCCGACTTCCGCGACGTGATCGACCTCGAGCGCGCGCTGCTTGCAGTGCTGCCGCCGGAACGGGTCGTGCGCTTCGACGCCAAGCAGACGAACGGGCAGCGGGCCAAGGCGCTCCTGCAGGCGCGGACGCACCCCGTCGTCGCGATCGGCAACCGGACGGCGGTGTACGCACCGGCCACGGATCTCGGGCTCATCGCGATGTGGGACGACGGCGACGCCTCGTTCATCGAGCAGCGCGCGCCGTACGTGCACACGCGTGACGTCGCCCTCGTGCGGGCGGCGCAGTCGGGCGCCGCACTGCTGTTCGTCTCGCACGCCCGCAGCACCGACGTGCAGCGGCTCGTCGAACTGCACTGGCTGCAGGACGTCACGCCGTTCCGGGTGAAGACCCCGAAGGTCATCCCGACCGTGCAGCAGACCTCGGCCGAGGGGTACGCCGCGCAGGCACGCATCCCGAGCTCTGCCTGGCGTGCCGCGCGCGAGGCCAGCCAGCACGGCCCGGTGCTCGTGCAGGTCGCGAGCCCCGGGTTCGGCACCGGACTCGTCTGCGCGGAGTGCGGTGAGCGGGCGCACTGCCGGATCTGCGGCGGTCCGCTCGGCAGTCCGCACCGCGGTGCCACGCCGCAGTGCCGGTTCTGCGGTGCCCTCGCGGTGGGGTTCCGCTGCCCGACGTGCGGCAACGGCACCGTGAAGCCCGTGGGACAGGGCGCCCAACGCACCGCGGACGAACTCGGGCGGGCGTTCCCCGGCACCCGGATCGTGGTGGCCGACGGCTCACGCCCGCTCGACGAGGTCCCCGCGCGGCCCTCCGTCGTCGTCGCGACCCGTGGCGCCGAGCCGAGCGTGCCCGGGGGCTACGCGTGCGTCCTGCTGCTCGACGGCGAGAGGATGCTCGCGCGCGAAGGACTGCGCGTGCAGGAGGACGTGCTCCGGTTCTGGACGAACGCCGCCGCGAAGGGCGCTCCCGGGGCCGAGGCGTACCTGGTCGGCATCGGCGGCAAGCTCGCGACCGCGATGGCGCTCTGGCGGCTCGACGGTCCCGCGCACGACGAACTCACCGACCGGCGTGAGCTGCACTTCCCGCCGGCGGTCCGCGTGGCGACGATGACCGGCACCGACGAGGCCGTGACCGCCGCGGTCGAGGCCCTCGAGGGGGCGACCGCGGGCCCGGTGCTCGGCCCGGTCCCCGTCGAGGACGACGCCCTGCCGGGCACGGTCCGGGCGATCGTGCGGTTCCCGTACGCCCACGGTGCCGAGGTCGCGGCGACCCTGAAGGCCGAGGTCATCCGGCGGTCGTCGACCCGGCGGGTGCTGAAGGGCGGCAACCGGCGTCGGGCGGCACCGACGCTGCGGGTCCGGCTCGACGACGCCGAACCCTTCAGCGAGGTCTGACCGCACCGGCCGGCGGGGCGGGGCTTCCGTGGCGGAGCTGCGCCGCGCCTCCCGGGCCGTGTGCGTTCGCATCTTGCGACGTTCCACGCGTCGATCACCTCGTGTTCTGTCGGCCGATGCGCACGCACCCGATGCGTGTGCACCTTCCGACGATCCACGCGTCGATCGACGAGTGGTTCGTCGCGAAACGAGTCCGCCGCGCCGCAGCGTCAGGCGCGCACGGCCCGCCCACCGACGCGCGGCAACGCCACGCCGAGTGCGACCATCCCGACCGCGAGCACGAGGTGCAGCCAGTTGTCCGCCCAGT
Source organism: Curtobacterium sp. 18060 (assembly GCF_902706105.1). Classification (NCBI taxonomy): domain Bacteria; kingdom Bacillati; phylum Actinomycetota; class Actinomycetes; order Micrococcales; family Microbacteriaceae; genus Curtobacterium; species Curtobacterium sp. 18060. The sequence continues at coordinate 103,426 of NZ_CACSJV010000003.1, forward strand.
TCAGCGGCACGAAGTTCGCGCCGAAGGAGTGCCCCGCGGTGAACAGCCCGTAGACCCAGAGCACGAAGTAGACGACCCCGCCGAGCACCAGGTACATCCGCGACCCGGTGGCGTACCCCGCCGCGAGCACCCCGACGACCCCGAACAGCAGGTGCACGACGTTGTGCAGCACCGACACCTGGAAGACCCCGAGCAGCATCGCCATCGACCCGTGGCCGGCACCCGCGAGCGAGCCGGACGTCAGCCCGGGCACGAACCCGGCGATGCCGACGAGCAGGAACACGACGCCGACGAGCAGCGCGACCTTCTGGATGCTGGACCCTGCGAAGCGGTCGGTGGACGTGGTGACGTCGGACATGGGAACCCCTCTCGTACTGTGCCGCAGACCGTACCCACCCGGCGCGGGCCCGGTTCGGGTCAGTCCACCGAGCGCGCGCGTGGGAGGATCGAACCCATGCGTCTCGTCGTCGCCGGCAGCCCCGCTGCGGCCGTCCCCACCCTCCGCCGTCTGGCGGCGTCCGACCACGAGATCGCCGCGGTCCTCACGCGTCCGCCGACACCGCAGGGCCGGAAGCGCGTCCTGACGCCGACACCGGTCGCGCAGGTCGCCGCGGAGCTCGGACTGCCCGTCATCGAGGCGAGCCGCGTCGACGACGACGTCACCGCGCGCATCGCTGCGCTCGACGTCGACCTCGGTGTCATCGTCGCCTACGGCGCGTTGCTCCGCCGTCCCGCGCTCGACGCCCCGCGCCTCGGCTGGGTCAACCTGCACTTCTCCGACCTGCCGGCGTACCGCGGCGCGGCGCCGGTCCAGCGGGCCGTGATGGCGGGGGACACCCGCACCGCCGCGTCGGTCTTCCAGCTCGTCGAGGCGCTCGACGCCGGCCCGGTGTTCGCGGCGGACCCGTTCGAGATCGACCCGGAGGCGACCGCCGGCGAGGTCCTCGCCGCCATGGCGGAGTCCGGCGCCGAGACCGTCGCCCGGGTGGTCGACGCCATCGCCGCCGGCACGGCCGTCGCGACCGAACAGACCGGCGAGCCGACGCTCGCGCCGAAGACGACCATCGACGACGGGCGCATCGACTTCGGTGCTCCGGCGACGGTCGTGCACGCCCGTCTGCGCGGCGTCACCCCCGAGCCCGGCGCGTACGCCCACCTCGGCGAGACCCGCGTGAAGCTGCTCCGCAGCAACCGCCTGACAGGAGGCCCCGCGGACCCCGCCCCGCAGCTCGCGCCCGGTGCGCTGGCACTCCACGGCGGTCGGCTGCTGATCGGGACCGGTGACACTCCGCTGGCGCTGCTCGAGGTGCAGCCGGCCGGCAAGAAGGCGATGGACGCCGCTGCCTGGGCCCGTGGCCTGGGCGAACTGGACGGGAAGGTCCTCGCATGAGCCAGCCGACGAACACCCGGGGCGCCCGCCGCGGTCCCCGCCCCGCGAACGCCCGTCGTGTCGCGTTCGACGTGCTCCGCGCCGTGCAGGTCGACGACGCGTACGCGAACCTGCTGCTGCCGACACGCATCCGTCGTGCCGGCCTCACCGCGCGCGACGCCGCGTTCGCCACCGAGCTCACCTACGGCTCGATCCGGATGCTCGGTCGCTACGACGTCATCATCGCGCTGGCGTCGGGTCGTCGGCCGGAGAACATCGAGGCCGACGTCCTCGACGTGATGCGGCTCGGCGCCCACCAGCTGCTCGCCATGCGCACCCCGACGCACGCCGCGGTCGACGCCACGGTCGAGCTCGCCCGCGAGGTCGGTGCCCGCCGTGCCACCGGCTTCGTCAACGCCGTGATGCGCAAGATCGCCGCGCGTACCGACGACGAGTGGGACGCGCAGATCACCGAGGGCCGTGGCGGCGACGCCCTGCTCGCCACGCGGTGGTCGCACCCGGTCTGGGTCGTCTCGGCACTGCGCGACGCCCTCGCCGCCGAACGCTCCCGCGACGAGCTCGCCGCCCTGCTCGCCGCCGACAACGCCGCGCCCCGGGTGCAGCTCGCGGCGCTGCCCGGGCTCGCCACCGACGAGGACATCGCCACCGCGACCGCGCGCACGGTGCCCGACGAGGACGACGACGCCGACGCCGACGACGACGCCGATGCCGCGTTCGCCGACGCGACCGGCGCGGCCGACGTGCCAGCGGCCCTGGTGCCCGCCGACGACGAACCGGAGGCCGACGGCGCGACCGGCACCGTGCCTCCCGTCCGGACCGCCGACCCCGTGCCGGCCGCTGATGCCCTGCCGGTCTCGCCCGTCGGGATCCGCGGCATCTCCGGTGACCCCGCGCGCGTGCCGGGCGTCGCTGCCGGGCGCCTGCGCGTGCAGGACGAGGGTTCGCAGCTCGCCGCCCTCGCGCTGAGCCGGTCGTCCGCGGTGCGCGAGGGCGAGCGCTGGCTCGACATGTGCGCAGGCCCCGGCGGTAAGGCCGCGCTGCTCGCCGCCGAGGCGCAGCAGGGCGGCGCGACCCTCGTCGCGAACGAACTCGTGCCTGCACGTGCCGGACTCGTGCGGAACGCCCTCGGGGTGTTCGGTGACCACGTCCGCGTCGTCGAGGGCGACGCCCGGCGCTACGGCCGCGACGGCACCGGGATGACCTTCGACCGCATCCTGCTCGACGCGCCGTGCACCGGCCTCGGCGCCCTGCGTCGGCGTCCGGAAGCGCGCTGGCGGAAGACCCCCGAGGACGTCCAGGAACTCGCGGTGCTGCAGACCGAGCTGCTCGACGCCGCGGTCCGGGTGCTCGCACCGGGTGGGACGCTCGCGTACGTGACGTGTTCGCCGCACCTGGCCGAGACGCGTGGCCAGGTCGACGCGCTGATGGGGCGGCACGGGGGAGTCCTCGAGCAGCTCGACACCGCGACGATCGTCCGGGGGGTCGCCGCGCGCGACCCGGAGATCGCGGACGGCAACACGGCGCAGCTCTGGCCGCACCGGGTCGGCACCGACGCGATGTTCATCGCGCTGTTCCGTCGCGTGGGCTGAGCGCGTCGCCCGGCGTTTAGGCCGCTCGCCGGTAGGCGCTGCCGTCGCAGGTGTGCACGGCCGTGTCGTCGAACAGCGCCCGCAGGTTGTACGCGGCGCAGTCCCGGAACGTGCCGATGCTGATCCACCGCGCCGACCGGCGGAGCTCGCCCTTCGTGGGACCGTCCGAGCCGATGCCGGCCCGGTGGACGGTCCAGGCGATGTCCTGCGCGTCGGCGTCGAGGTAGCGCATCACCGCCTCGTTGTCCGCGTGCTGGCCGCGGTAGTCCCGCGCGATCGTCGACCGGACGACGCGGAGCACGGGGGCGAGCCGCTTGCCGGGAGGGGCGCTCAGCCCGCCGGCCTGGTACAGCAGGCGCCGGGTGCCGTTCCGGCGCATGGCGGGGACGAGGGCGCGGACGAACTGCGTGTTGACGGGGCGCTCGCGTTGCGCGGTGACGTCCCCGAGCATCACGACCACGCCGGTCACGCCGTCGAGCAGCGCGTCGAGGTCGAGGTCGTCGGTGACCGAGCCGCGCACGACCTGCAGGTCGTCGTGCTGGACGGCCAGCTTCGACGGCGTCCGTGCGACTGCTCGGACTCGGTGACCGGCGTCGAGCGCGAGTCGGGTGAAGTGCTGGCCGGTCTGGCCGGTCGCGCCGAACACGAGGAGGGTCTGATCTGCAGGCATCTGGCCAAACTAGGCGATGCCTAGAAAATAGTCAATGCCTAGTTCGGGTCTAGGATGTCCTCATGACCGAGCGGCCCTTCCACCACGGGAACCTGCGGGCAGTGCTGCTCGACGAGGCCGTCGCGGTGCTGCGGGAGTCCGGGGCCGACGGACTCTCGCTCCGCGACCTCGCCCGTCGCGCCGGGGTCAGCCACGGCGCCCCCCGGAGCCACTTCGTCGATCGGCAGGCGCTCCTCGACGCCCTCGCCGAACTCGGCTTCGACCGGCTGACCGCTGCCGTGCGCCGGGCACTGTCGGGTGCCGACGGGCTGGAGGACCGGTTCCGCCGGGTCGCCCTGGCGTACGTGGACTTCGCGATCGACGACGCGGCGCTGATGGACCTCATGTTCCAGGCGAAGACGACCAGCCGGACGGGCCCCGTGCAGGCTGCTGCGGAGTCGTTGTTCGCCGTGCTCGAGAGTGCCGTGGGAACCGCGGCGGCAGGGGACGACGGTGCGGACGCCCGACTCCTCTTCAAGCTCCTGTTCGCGGCGACCATGCAGGGGATCGCCACCCTGGTCGTCTCGCACCGGATCGACCGGGCGCAGGGCGAACGGCTCGTCGACGCCGCGCTCGAGACGATGCTCGGCTCGGAGCTCGGCACCCGGGTGGTCGGCGGGCGCTGACGTCGCCGCGGAGCGGCCCGGCAGGCTCGCGCCGGTAGGCTTGCCCGGTGACGATCCGCATCTCGCCGAGCATCCTGTCCGCCGACTTCGCGAACCTCGAGCGTGAACTCCACCGCATCGAGACCGCCGACCTGGTGCACGTCGACGTGATGGACAACCACTTCGTGCCGAACCTGACGCTCGGGCTGCCGATCGTCGAGCGCCTGCAGCAGGTCTCCCCGGTGCCGCTCGACGTGCACCTCATGATCACCGACGCCGACGTCAACGCACCGAAGTACGCCGAGACCGGTGCGTCGAGCGTGACGTTCCACTTCGAGGCTGCGGACGACCCCGTGGCCACGGCCGCCGCGATCCGCTCGAACGGGGCCCGTGCCGCCGTCGCGGTGAAGCCCGGCACCCCGATCACGCGGGTGCTGCACCACCTCGACGCCTACGACATGATCCTGCTCATGACCGTCGAGCCCGGCTTCGGCGGGCAGTCGTTCATGCCCTCCGTGATGCCGAAGCTCGCCGACGCCCGTGCGGCGGTCGACGCCTCGGGCCTCGACGTGTGGCTCGAGGTCGACGGCGGCATCTCGGTGGACACCGTCCCCGAGGCCGTGCGCAGCGGCGCCGACACGCTCGTCGCCGGGTCGGCCGTGTACGGCGGTGAGCCCGCCGCGCGGATCACGGACCTGCGCGAAGCGGCCGCACGGGCGCGGGCATGAGCGCGACCCGTCCGGACGGTACGTCGGCAGCGTCAGCGGAGACCGGTAGCCTGGACCGCGTGAAGACGTTCGACGACCTGTTCCAGGAGCTCACCGAGAAGGCGCGCACGCGCCCCGAGGGCTCCGGCACCGTCGCCGAACTGGACGCCGGCGTGCACCAGATCGGCAAGAAGATCGTGGAAGAAGCGGCCGAGGTCTGGATGGCGGCCGAGTACGAGGGCGACGAGCGCACCTCGGAGGAGATCTCGCAGCTCGTGTACCACCTGCAGGTCCTCATGGTCGCGAAGGGGCTGTCCCCGGCGGACATCTGGCGACATCTGTAGGACGCGCTCGGGCCCGCCCGTGCACCGACCTCGATCCGCCACGACCCCGACCAGAAAGCAGACCCCCTGATGCTCCGCATCGCCGTGCCCAACAAGGGCTCCCTGTCCGAGACCGCGTCCGACATGCTGCGCGAGGCCGGGTACGCCGGTCGCCGCGACCCGAAGGCGCTGCACCTGCTCGACGAGCGCAACGGCGTCGAGTTCTTCTTCCTGCGCCCGCGGGACATCGCGACCTACGTCGGCTCCGGCGCACTCGACGTCGGGATCACCGGCCGTGACCTGCTGCTCGACTCCGGTTCCGAGGCGCACGAGGTCGATGCGCTCGGCTTCGCCGACTCCACCTTCCGCTTCGCCGGCACGCCCGGCAGGTACAGCACCCTGCAGGACCTCGACGGCGTCCGCGTCGCCACGAGCTACCCGGGCCTGGTCGGCGACTTCCTCGCCCGCCACGGGGTGACGGCGACGCTCGTCAAGCTCGACGGGGCGGTCGAGAGCGCGGTGCGTCTCGGTGTCGCCGACGCCGTGGCCGACGTGGTGTCGACGGGCAGCACGCTGCGGCAGGCCGGCCTCGAGATCTTCGGTCCGGTCATCCTCGAGTCGACCGCGCTGCTGGTGTCGACCGACGAGACGATCCCGGGCATCGACGTGCTCCGCCGTCGACTGCAGGGCGTGCTCGTCGCCCGCGGCTACGTCATGCTCGACTACGACATCCCCACCGCGCTGCTCGAGCAGGCGACGGCCGTCGCGTCCGGCATCGAGTCGCCGACGGTCTCGCCGCTGCACGGCCGCGACTGGTCCGCGGTGCGCGTGATGATCCCGCGCGACGACGCGAACCTCATCATGGACGCCCTGTACGACCTCGGTGCCCGCGCCATCCTCGTCAGCCCGATCCACGCGGCACGACTTTGACCGCGGCAGCCACGGCGCCGGGCGGCGTGGCCGTCCGCGTCATCCCGTGCCTCGACGTCAAGGGCGGCCGGGTCGTCAAGGGCGTGAACTTCCTCGACCTGCAGGACGCCGGTGACCCGGTCGAGCTCGCCGCGCGTTACTACGAGCAGGGCGCCGACGAGCTGACCTTCCTCGACGTCGGTGCCACGGTCGAGAACCGCGCCACGATGTACGACACGGTCACCCGCGCCGCCGAGCAGGTCTTCATCCCGCTCACGGTCGGTGGCGGCGTCCGTTCCGTCGACGACGTGTCCCGCCTGCAGCAGTGCGGCGCGGACAAGATCGGCGTGAACAGCGCCGCGATCGCCCGGCCCGACCTCGTCGGCGAGATCGCCGACCGGTTCGGCGCGCAGGCCGTGGTGCTGTCGCTCGACGTCAAGCGTTCCGACCGGACTGCGTCCGGCTTCGTGGTCACCACGCACGGCGGCCGCACCGAGACCGACATCGACGCGATCGCCTGGGCGCGCGACGCCGTCGAGCGGGGCGCGGGGGAGCTGCTCGTCAACTCCATCGACGCGGACGGCACGAAGAACGGGTTCGACCTCGAACTCGTCGCCGCGGTGCGGTCGGTCGCGCGGGTCCCGGTCATCGCCTCGGGAGGCGCGGGTCGGGTCGAGCACTTCGCCCCCGCCGTCGACGCGGGTGCGGATGCCCTCCTCGCCGCGTCCGTCTTCCACCGCGGCGAGATGACGGTGGGCGACGTCAAGGCCGCGCTGCGCGCGACCGGCCACGCCGTCCGCTGAACCGCCGCCGCCCGCTGATCCGCCGCCGTAGGCTAGGAGTCTCATGACCGACAGCACCAGCACCGACACCGACGCGGTCCTCGACCGCGCACGTTTCGGTGCGGACGGGCTGCTCCCCGCCATCGTGCAAGAGGAGTCGTCGAAGGACGTCCTCATGCTCGGGTACATGGACCGGGAAGCGCTCCGCCGCACCCTCACCGAGGGGCGCGTGACCTTCTGGTCGCGGTCGCGGAACGAGTACTGGCGGAAGGGCGACACGTCGGGGCACGCGCAGTACGTGCGCGACGCGGCGTTCGACTGCGACGCCGACACCCTGCTCGTCACCGTGCAGCAGGTCGGGGCCGCGTGCCACACCGGAGCGCACCGCTGCTTCGACGTCGATCCGCTCGCGCCCGTGACCATGTCTGCCCCGGCCGACACGGCAGTGGAGGCGACCCGATGACGACCGCGACGATCTCCGATGCGCCGCACACGACCTCCCGGCCGGAGTTCGACGCCCTGCTGAGCGACCACCGCGTCGTCCCGGTGGTGCGCGCGCTCTACGCCGACAGCGAGACGCCGGTGGGTGTCTACCGGAAGCTCGCCGACGGCCGGCCCGGGTCGTTCCTGCTGGAGTCCGCGGGCCAGGGCGGCCTCTGGTCGCGCTGGTCGTTCGTCGGTGTGCGCAGCTTCGGCGTCCTCACGCAGGAGGGCGACCGTGCCGCCTGGATCGACACCGGCATCGACGCCGAACGTGCGGTCGGTTCGCTCGACGGCGAACCGCTCGAGGTCCTGGCACGCCTGCACGAGCGCTGGGCCACCCCGCGGGTGCCCGGCTCCCCGCCGCTCGTCGGCGGGACGGTCGGGTTCATCGGGTGGGAGGCCGTGCGCCAGCTCGAGCACCTGCCGAACGTGCCGCCGGCCGACTTCGACGTGCCCGGACAGGCACTGTCCTTCGTCTCCGAGCTCGTCGCGCTCGACCACCGCACGGGGCTCGTCCTGCTCGTCGCGAGCGTGCTGAACGACGGCACCGACGACGCCGACACGCTCTGGTCCGACGCGCAGCGCCGCCTCGACCGCCTGCAGGCCGACCTCGTCCAGCCGAGCGTCGCGACCGTCGCCGAGGCGTTCGAGATCGCCGAGCCGACGCCGACGCACCGTTCCACGCCGGACGAGTACATGGCCGCGGTGGAGCGCTCGAAGGAGTTCATCCGCGACGGCGACGTGTTCCAGGTCGTGATCTCGCAGCGCTTCGACCACGAGGTGACCGCCGACCCGCTCGACGTGTACCGGGTCCTCCGGACGTTGAACCCGAGTCCGTACATGTACTTCCTGGCCCTGGCGGACACCGCCGACGAGCGGTACTGGATCGTCGGCGCCTCGCCGGAGGCCCTGGTGAAGGTGCAGTCCGGCCGCGCCATCACGCACCCGATCGCCGGGTCGCGTCCACGTGGTGCGACCCCGGAAGAGGACGTCCGCTTCGGCGACGACCTGCTCGACGACCCGAAGGAACGCGCCGAGCACCTGATGCTCGTCGACCTGGCCCGCAACGACCTGCAGAAGGTCTGCGAGCCCGGTACCGTCGCGGTCACCGAGTTCATGACGGTCGAGCGCTTCAGTCACATCATGCACCTGGTGTCGAGCGTCGAGGGTGCGGTGCGTCCGGGGATGTCCGCCATCGACGTGTTCCGGGCGACGTTCCCGGCCGGCACCCTGTCCGGTGCGCCGAAGCCCCGCGCGCTGGAGATCATCGACGAGCTCGAGCCGGCGAAGCGCGGTGCCTACGCCGGTGTCGTCGGCTACTTCGACTTCGCCGGTGACGCGGACATCGCGATCGCGATCCGCACCGCCCTGATCAAGGACGGCGTGGCACGGGTGCAGGCCGGTGCCGGCCTGGTGGCGGACTCCGACCCGGCCACCGAGCACGAGGAGACCATCAACAAGGCGGCGGCACCCCTGCGGGCCGTGGCCACGGCGAACCGGATGCGCGAGGTGCGCTCGTGAAGCGCTCGCGCCCGATCGTCGTCGTCGCCGGACTGCTCGTCGCCGGCATCATCATGCTCGCGTGGACGCAGACCTGGTTCACCGTGGACCTGCACGCCGGTGCGGCAGTCACCTCGACGGTCGACGCCGACGGGGCCGCGGTCGTGCCGCAGTACACCGCCCTGGCGATCGCGAGCCTGGCCCTGTTCCTCGCGATGACCATCGCCGGCCGGGTGCTGCGCATCGTGCTCGCGTGCGTCGAGATCCTGCTCGGACTCGGCGTCGTGGTCAGCGGCATCACCGCACTCGGTGACCCGGTCGCCGCGGCGAAGGGTGCCGTCGGCGCGGTGGCCGGGGTCAGCGACCTGACCGCCGTGCGCCGCGTCGTGTCCGGCGTCGACGTGTCGCTCTGGCCGGCCGTCGGCATCGCCGGTGGGGTCCTGGCCGTCCTGCTCGGTGTCGTCGTCATCGTGGTGCAGCGTGCGTGGCCCGGTCCGAGCCGGAAGTACGGCGCGGCGACCGCGGGAGCCGCCGCCGACGCCCGCGCCGCAGCCCCGGTCGTGCGCGACGCCGTCGTGGACTGGGACGACCTCAGTGCTGGGGTCGACCCGACCGACGGCACGGTAGGATCGGATGGGCGTCGGTCGACCGACGACGCCGGAGCAGAACGAGGAGCACCGTGAGCAACACTGAGCCCGCAGAACTCGGCGAAGGCCACTCGCCGGCCGCCTGGACCGCCGTCGTGATCATGCTGATCGGATTCGCGGCAGGCACGCTGTTCTTCTGGTTCGACCAGCCGTGGGGCGTCTGGGTCTCCGCTGCCGTCGTCGTCATCGGTCTGGTCATCGGCGCGGTCATGGCCAAGGCCGGCTACGGCGTGAACGGCCCGAAGTACGTCGCCAAGCACCACGCCGAGTAGGACTCGCATGCCGAACGTGCTCGAGACCCTCGTCGCGGGCGCGCTCGAGGACGCCGCCGCCCGTCGTGTCGACCGCCCGTACTCGGACGTCGAACGCGACCTCGACCGGGTGGCGTCGCCGCTCGACGCCCTCGCGTTCCTCGCCCCGGGCGACCGGGTGAAGATCCTCGCCGAGGTCAAGCGCGCCAGCCCGTCCCGTGGCTCGATGGCCCCCATCGAGGACCCGGCCGCCCTCGCTGCCGACTACGAGCGCGGTGGCGCGTCGACGATCAGCGTCCTGACCGAGGGGCGCAAGTTCCTCGGCAGTCTCGCCGACCTCGAAGCCGTCAAGGCCCGCGTGGGCATCCCCGTGCTGCGCAAGGACTTCATCGCCGACCCGTACCAGGTCGTCGAGGCCCGAGCTGCCGGCGCCGACGTCGTGCTGCTCATCGTGGCCGCGCTCGAGCAGCAGCAGCTGGTCGAGCTCCACACGCTGGCCGAAGAGCTCGGCATGCGCGTGCTGGTCGAGGCGCACTCCGCCGACGAGGTCTCCCGTGGCCTCGACGCCGGTGCGCGGATCCTCGGCGTCAACGCGCGCGACCTCACCGACTTCTCGCTCGATCGCGACCTCTTCGGGTCGCTCGCCGACCGCATCCCCGACGGGGTCGTGCGCGTCGCCGAGTCCGCCGTCGCAGGTCCCGCCGACGTCGCCCACTACCGCGCAGCGGGTGCCGACGTCGTCCTGGTCGGGGAAGCGCTCGTCACGGGTGCCGACCCCGCCACCACCCTCGCGTCGTTCATCGAGGCCGCCGACCGCGGCTGAACGTTCCACCCGTCCGACCATCGGCACCGCCGGTCGCGTCGGACTCGTCCCGGGAAGACCCATCGTGACCTCACTCCGCGACCTGCACGGCCCGTACTTCGGTGACTTCGGCGGACGCTTCGTCCCCGAGTCGCTCGTCCTGGCGCTCGACGAGCTCGAGGCAGCCTTCCGCACGGCCTGGGCGGACCCGGCCTTCCGTGCCGAGCTCGACGAGCTCCAGCGCGACTACACCGGTCGTCCGTCGATCATCACCGAGGTGCCGCGGTTCGCGAAGCACGCCGGTGGTGCCCGCGTGATCCTGAAGCGCGAGGACCTGAACCACACCGGGTCGCACAAGATCAACAACGTGCTCGGTCAGGCGCTCGTGGCCCGTCGGCTCGGCAAGACCCGCCTCATCGCGGAGACCGGTGCCGGCCAGCACGGCGTGGCCACGGCGACCGCCGCGGCGCTGTTCGGCATGGACTGCGTCGTGTACATGGGCGCCGTCGACACCGAGCGGCAGGCGCTCAACGTCGCCCGGATGCGCCTGCTCGGCGCCGAGGTGATCCCGGTCGAGACCGGGTCGCGCACGCTGAAGGACGCCATCAACGAGGCCCTGCGTGACTGGGTGGCGAACGTCGACTCGACCCACTACCTGCTCGGCACGGTCGCCGGCCCGCACCCGTTCCCCGAGATGGTGCGCGAGTTCCACAAGGTGATCGGTGAAGAGGCCCGCCAGCAGGTCCTCGACCGCGTCGGGCGTCTCCCCGACGCCGTCGCCGCGTGCGTCGGTGGCGGCTCGAACGCGATGGGCATCTTCGAGGCGTTCCTCGACGACGAGTCCGTCGCGCTGCACGGCTTCGAGGCCGGTGGCGACGGCGTCGAGACCGGTCGGCACGCTGCGAGCATCACGCTCGGTCGCGAGGGCGTCCTGCAGGGCGCGAAGTCCTACCTGATGCAGGACGAGGACGGCCAGACCATCGAGAGCCACAGCATCTCCGCCGGGCTCGACTACCCGAGCGTCGGGCCGGAGCACGCCTACCTGGCGTCGATCGGTCGCGCACAGTACGCGCCGATCACCGACACCGAGGCGATGGAGGCGTTCCGGCTGCTCAGCCAGACCGAGGGCATCATCCCGGCGATCGAGTCGGCGCACGCGCTCGCGGGTGCGATGAAGCTCGGCAAGGAGCTCGGCCCCGAGGGGGTCGTGCTCGTGAACCTGTCCGGCCGTGGTGACAAGGACGTGGCGTCCGCCAGTCGCTACTTCGGCATCCTCGACGAGAACGCGGTGCAGCTGTGACCACGAACCAGACCGTCGCCACGACGATCGACACCGCCAACGCCGAGCGTGCCGGGGCCGTCGTCGGCTACCTGCCCGCCGGGTACCCCGACGTGCAGACCAGCGTCGACGCTGCCGTCGCCCTCGCCGAGAACGGCGTGGACGTCATCGAGCTCGGCCTGCCGTACTCCGACCCCGTCATGGACGGCCCGGTCATCCAGCGTGCGGCCGAGGAGAGCCTGGCCAACGGCTTCCGGGTCGCGCAGGTCTTCGATGCCGTGCACCAGATCACGGAGCGCGCCGACGTGCCGGTGCTCGTGATGACGTACTGGAACCCGGTCCTCCGCTACGGCGTGGACCGCTTCGCCGACGACCTCGTCGCCGCCGGAGCCGCGGGCCTCATCACGCCCGACCTGATCCCGGACGAAGCCGCCGAGTGGATGGCCTCGTCGGAGCGGACCGGCCTGGACCGCGTGTTCCTCGCGGCACCGTCCTCGTCCGACTCCCGGATGCAGCAGGCGGTGCAGGCGAGCCGCGGGTTCGTCTACGCCGTCTCGACGATGGGCGTCACCGGAGCACGGGCCGGCGTCGACGTCGCTGCACGCACCGTGGTGTCGCGGCTCCGTGACGCTGGCGTCGCGCGCACCTGCGTGGGCCTCGGCATCTCGACGGCCGAGCAGGTCGCCGAGGTCCTGGAGTACGCCGACGGCGCGATCGTCGGCTCGGCGTTCGTCCGCGCACTGGCCGACCTCGGGGTGCAGGGGGTCGCCGACCGCGCGGCCGACCTCACCACCGGCGCCCGCCGCTCCTAGTCCAGTTCCTGGCGGGCCCACGACCCGCGCTACAGTGAGCGGGGCCGACGACACGTCGACACCGCGCCCCGTCAGTTCCGAAAGGCGACCGTTCCTCCATGCCCCTCCTGAGCATCCCGAGCCCGAGCACCGCCTGGCAGTACTTCGACCTGACCGCCTGGCTGCGCGACGTGTTCGGTTGGTCGCTGCCGCTCGACTTCCGCATCCACGCGTACGCGATCTGCATCCTGCTCGGGATCGTCGCCGCGGTCCTGCTCGCGAACCGCCGCCTCAACGCGCGCGGCGTCGAGCGTTGGATCATCATCGACATCGCGATCTGGGCGGTGCCTGCCGGCATCATCGGCGGCCGGCTCTTCCACGTGTTCACGCACGTGTCGGACTACTTCGGCCCCGGCATCGACCCGCTGTCCTTCCTGTACATCTGGGAGGGCGGGCTCGCCATCTTCGGCGCCCTGATCCTCGGGTCCGTCGGCGCCTGGATCGGCTGCCGCCAGGTCGGCCTGCGGTTCACGTCGTTCATCGATGCGGTGGTGCCCGGGGTGCTGCTCGCACAGGCGTTCGGTCGGCTCGGCAACTACTTCAACCACGAGCTCTTCGGCATGCCGACCAGCCTGCCGTGGGGCCTGCAGATCGAGTCGACGAACGCCGCGTTCCCGAAGGGCCTGCCCGAGGGCACGCTCTTCCACCCGACGTTCCTCTACGAGATCATCTGGAACGTCCTGGGCGTCGTCGTCATCCTGCTGCTCGACCGCAAGTTCACGCTCCAGTGGGGCAAGGTCCTCGCCCTGTACCTGATCTGGTACGGCGTCGGCCGGTCCTTCCTCGAGTCGATCCGCGTCGACACCAGCGAGACCTTCGCGGGCATCCGCACGAACGTCTGGATGTCGTTCGCGGCCATCCTGCTCGGGATCGTCATCTTCATCGTGCAGACCCGTCGGCACACCGGCAAGGAGCCGAGCCCGTACCTGCCCGGTCGCGAGCCGCGTCCGAAGTCCGATGTAGACTCCGACGACACCTTCTCGGAGCACGAGGACGACGACGAACGCCTCGTCGCCCAGGGCTCCGGAGCGGTCACGACTCCCACTGACCGCGCCTAGGAGCACTCCTCCCCGCCACAAGCGGGGCACGGGCACCAGTCCCGCCCGTCTGGGCGGAACGCACCACCGGGCCACCGCTGTCCCTGTTCCACTTCCTCGTGAGGACGGTTCCCCCATGGCGCTCCAGCCACTCCAGCCCTCGGCACCGAAGTCCCTCGTGCCGCCGCACCGTCGGTTCTCGGCGGTCCCCGACGCCACCGGCATGTACGACCCGGCGAACGAGAAGGACGCCTGCGGTCTCGCGATGGTCGCGACGCTGCGCGGGACGCCCGGCCACGACATCGTCGACGCTGCACTCGGTGCCCTCCGCAACCTCGAGCACCGCGGCGCCGTCGGTTCGGACGCCGGCACGGGCGACGGCGCGGGCATCCTGTGCCAAGTGCCGGACGAGTTCCTGCGCGCCGTGGTGCCGTTCGACCTGCCGGCGGCGGGGGAGTACGCGGTCGGCACGGCCTACCTGCCGACCGACGAGGGCGACCGGCACGCCGTCAAGGGCGCCGTCGAACGACTGGCGCGCGAAGAGGGCCTCAAGGTCCTCGGCTGGCGCGAGGTCCCAGTGCGCCCCGAGGTGCTCGGCACCCTGGCGCGTGCGGCCATGCCCGCATTCGAGCAGCTGTTCGTCGCCTCGGTGCGCCACGACGTGCACGGCGCGTCCTGGAGCGGCATCGCCCTGGACCGCCAGACCTACCGGCTGCGCAAGCGCGCCGAGCACGCGAACGACCTGTACTTCATGTCGCTGTCGAGCCGCACCATGGTCTACAAGGGCATGGTCACGACGCTGCAGCTCGAGCCGTTCTACCCGGACCTCAGCGACGAGCGCTTCGCGTCGAAGCTCGCGATCGTGCACTCGCGCTACTCGACCAACACGTTCCCGTCGTGGCCGCTCGCGCAGCCCTTCCGGACGATCGCGCACAACGGTGAGATCAACACGGTGCGCGGCAACCGCAACTGGATGCGCGCACGCCAGTCGCAGCTCGAGAGCGAACTGCTCGGCGACGTCGCGCCGCTGCTGCCGATCGTCAGCCCCGGTGCGAGCGACTCGGCGTCGTTCGACGAGGTGCTCGAGCTCCTGACCCTGACCGGCCGGACGCTGCCGCACGCGGTGTCGATGATGGTGCCGGAGGCCTGGGAGAACCAGGTCGGGATGGACCCGGAGCTGCGGGCGTTCTACGAGTACCACTCGATGCTCATGGAGCCGTGGGACGGTCCGGCCGCCATCACCTTCACCGACGGCTCGCTCGTCGGCGCGACCCTCGACCGCAACGGGCTGCGTCCCGGGCGCTTCCTCGTCACCGACGACGGGCTCATCGTCATGGGGTCGGAGACCGGTGTCATCGACGTGCCCGCCGCGAAGGTCGTCCGCAAGGGCCGTCTGCGCCCCGGCCGGATGTTCCTGGTGGACACCGAGGCCGGCCGCATCATCGAGGACGACGAGGTCAAGCAGGGCCTGGCGTCCTCCGGCCCCTGGGGCGAATGGCTCGACGAGGGGCGCATCAACCTCAACGACCTGCCCGACCGCGAGCACATCGTGCACACCCCGGCATCGGTCACCCGCCGCCAGCGTGCGTTCGGCTACACCGAGGAGGAAGTCCGCATCCTGCTCCGCCCGATGGCGCAGGTGGGCGCGGAGCCCCTCGGTGCGATGGGGTCCGACACCCCGATCGCGGTGCTCTCGCAGCGCCCCCGGCTGCTGTTCGACTACTTCACCCAGCAGTTCGCCCAGGTGACGAACCCGCCGCTCGACTCGATCCGCGAGCAGGTCATCACCTCGATGGGCATGGGCCTCGGTCCGGAGCGGAACCTGCTGTCGGCCGGTCCCGAGCACGCGAAGCAGATCACGCTCGACTTCCCGGTGATCGACAACGACCAGCTCGCCAAGGTGCAGCACTTCGAGACGGAGTCGGGTCGGCACCTGACGGTCACGATCAAGGGCCTGTACCGCGTCGACGCCGGCAAGAAGGCGATGCAGAAGCGCATCGCCGCCGTGTGCGACGAGGTCGACGCCGCGATCGAGTCGGGCAAGCAGTTCATCGTGCTGTCGGACCGCGACGGCAACGCCGAGCAGGCGCCCGTGCCGAGCCTGTTGCTGCTCGCCGCCGTGCACCACCACCTGATCCGCACCGAGCAGCGCATGAAGGTCGGCCTGATCGTCGAGGCCGGCGACGTGCGCGAGGTCCACCACGTGGCGTCCCTCATCGGGTACGGCGCGTCGGCGATCAACCCGTACCTCGCGATGGAGACCTGCGAGAACCTGGTCCGTGCCGGCATGATCACCGGGATCACCCCGGAGCAGGCCGTCAAGAACGTGATCAAGGCGCTCGGCAAGGGCGTCCTGAAGATCATGTCGAAGATGGGCATCTCGACGGTCTCGAGCTACGCCGGTGCCCAGGCGTTCGAAGCCGTGGGGCTCAGCCAGGAGTTCGTCGACAAGTACTTCACCGGCACGTCGTCGATCCTCGGCGGGGTCGACATCGACGTCATCGCGAAGGAGAACGCCGAGCGGCACGCCCAGGCGTACCCGCAGGACGGCGCGGTCCTGTCGCACGAGCGACTGCAGACCGGCGGCGAGTACCAGTGGCGTCGCGAAGGCCCCCCGCACCTGTTCAACCCGGACACCGTTTTCCGGCTGCAGCACGCCACCCGTGCCCGCCGGTACGACATCTTCCGTGAGTACTCGAGCGCCGTGGACGACCAGTCCGAGGAGCTCATGACGCTCCGTGGGCTGTTCCGCTTCAAGCACGGGGCGCGGAAGCCCGTCGCGCTCGACGAGGTCGAGTCGATCGAGTCGATCGTCAAGCGCTTCAACACCGGCGCGATGTCGTACGGCTCCATCTCGAAGGAAGCCCACGAGACGCTCGCGATCGCGATGAACCGCCTCGGTGGTCGCTCGAACACGGGCGAGGGCGGCGAGGACGTCGACCGGCTGCTCGACCCCGAGCGCCGCAGCGCGATCAAGCAGGTCGCCTCCGGGCGGTTCGGCGTGACGAGCATGTACCTCACCCACGCCACCGACATCCAGCTGAAGATGGCGCAGGGTGCGAAGCCCGGCGAGGGCGGCCAGCTGCCCCCGCAGAAGGTGTACCCGTGGGTCGCCCGCACCCGGCACGCCACCGCCGGCGTGGGCCTCATCTCGCCGCCGCCGCACCACGACATCTACTCGATCGAGGACCTCAAACAGCTGATCTTCGACGTGAAGCGCGCCAACCCGGCCGCACGCGTCCACGTGAAGCTCGTGAGCCAGTCCGGCATCGGCGCGGTCGCGGCCGGTGTGACGAAGGCCCTGGCCGACGTCGTGCTCGTGTCCGGACACGACGGTGGCACGGGTGCGTCCCCGCTCAACTCGCTCAAGCACGCCGGCACCCCGTGGGAGATCGGCCTCGCCGAGACGCAGCAGACGCTCATGCTGAACGGCATGCGCGACCGCGTCGTCGTGCAGGTCGACGGTCAGATGAAGACCGGGCGCGACGTCGTCGTGGCAGCCCTGCTCGGCGCCGAGGAGTACGGCTTCGCCACCGCTCCGCTCGTCGTCGAGGGCTGCATCCTGATGCGCGTGTGCCACCTCGACACGTGTCCGGTGGGGGTCGCGACGCAGAACCCCGAGCTCCGCAAGCGCTTCTCCGGCAAGCCCGAGTTCGTCGTGAACTTCTTCGAGTTCATCGCGCAGGAAGTGCGCGAGCTCCTCGCCGAGCTCGGCTTCCGCACCCTCGACGAGGCGATCGGCCGGTCCGACGCCCTCGACGTCGACCGTGCCCTCGAGCACTGGAAGGCGTCAGGGCTCGACCTCGCACCGGTCCTCACGGGTCCGCACTTCGAGGACGCCGAGCCGCGTCGCCACCAGCGCGAGCAGGACCACGAGCTCGAGCAGCACTTCGACGTGGGGCTGATCCAGCAGACCGCCGACGTGCTCGACCACGGCGGCTCGATCGCGCTCGACCTGCCCATCCGCAACACCGAACGCGCGGTCGGCACGATGCTCGGCCACGAGGTCACCAAACGGCACGGCGAGCACGGGCTGCCCAGCGGCTCGATCGACGTCACGCTGCGCGGCTCCGCCGGACAGTCGCTCGGCGCGTTCATGCCCGCCGGCATCACCCTGCGCCTCATCGGCGACAGCAACGACTACGTCGGCAAGGGCCTGTCCGGTGGCGAGATCATCGTGCGGCCGGACGCCGGTTCGGGCTTCGACCCGGCGGAGAACGTCATCGCCGGCAACGTGATCGGGTACGGCGCGACCCAGGGCAGCATGTTCATCCGTGGCATCGTGGGCGAGCGCTTCCTGGTGCGCAACTCGGGGGCGACCGCGGTGGTCGAGGGCGTGGGCGACCACGCGCTCGAGTACATGACGGGCGGGCTCGCGCTCATCCTGGGCGAGACCGGTCGGAACCTCGGGGCCGGCATGTCGGGCGGCACCGCGTACGTCCGTGGTCTGCGCGAGGAGCACGTCAACACCGACGCCCTCGCGACCGGTGAACTCCGACTCGAGGCGCTCGACAGCGCCGACGTCGAGATCGTCACCGACCTGCTCACCCGGCACGCCGAGGAGACCGGTTCGACGCTCGCGTCCGACCTGCTCGAGTCCGGCGACCTGAGCGACTTCGTCAAGGTGCTGCCGCGTGACTACGCGGCGGTGCTCGAGACCCGTCAGCGCGCCGTCGACGAGGGGCTCGACCCCGACGGCGACGTCGTCTGGAACCGAATCATGGAGGTGACCGGTGGCTGAGCGTCACGCACGTCTGGAACCGGCAGCGCCCGACACGACCACGGAGGTGACCGGTGGCTGACCCCAAGGGATTCCTCAAGGTCCAGGAACGCGAACTGCCCGCACGGCGCCCCGTGCCCGTCCGGCTCATGGACTGGAAAGAGGTCTACGAGCAGCAGGAGTCCGGTGCCCTCAAGCGCCAGGCCGGCCGCTGCATGGACTGCGGCGTGCCGTTCTGCCACCAGGGCTGCCCTCTCGGCAACCTGATCCCGGAGTGGAACGACCTGACGTGGCGCGGTGAGGGCCGTCAGGCGATCGAGCGACTGCACGCGACGAACAACTTCCCGGAGTTCACGGGCCGGCTGTGCCCCGCTCCGTGCGAGTCGTCGTGCGTGCTCGGCATCAACCAGCCGCCCGTGACGATCAAGCAGGTCGAGGTCTCGATCATCGACGAGGCGTTCCAGAACGGCTGGGTCACCCCGCACCCGCCGGAGCGCCTGACGGGCAAGACCGTCGCCGTCGTGGGTTCCGGCCCCGCCGGGCTGGCCGCCGCGCAGCAGCTCACGCGCGCCGGGCACACCGTCGCCGTCTACGAGCGCGACGACCGCATCGGCGGGCTGCTCCGCTACGGGATCCCGGACTTCAAGATGGAGAAGCGCCAGATCGACGCGCGCCTGTCCCAGATGCAGGCCGAGGGCACCCGCTTCCGTGCGGGCGTCGAGATCGGCCGCGACATCACCTGGGACGACCTGAAGTCGCGCTACGACGCGGTCGTCGTCGCCACCGGCGCGACGGTGCCGCGCGACCTGCCGATCCCGGGGCGCGACCTCGAGGGCGTGCACTTCGCGATGGACTACCTGGTCCAGCAGAACAAGGCGAACGCCGGCACCCGGGTCGACAACCAGCTGACCGCCGAGGGCAAGCACGTCGTCGTGATCGGCGGCGGTGACACCGGTGCGGACTGCATCGGGACCGCGCACCGGCAGGGTGCCCTGAGCGTGACGAACCTGGCGATCGGCAAGCAGCCGCCGCTGGAGCGTCCGTCCGAGCAGCCGTGGCCGATGTTCCCGACCGTCTTCGAGGTGACGAGCGCCCACGAAGAGGGCGGCGAGCGGCACTTCCTCGCCTCGACCGTCGAGTTCCTGGCGAACGAGGCCGGCGAGGTCCGGGCGCTCCGGGTCGCCGAGACCGAGTACCTCGACGGCCGTCGCGTGCCGAAGGCCGGCTCCGAGCGTGAGATCCCCGCAGACCTCGTCCTCGTCGCGATGGGCTTCACGGGTCCGGAATCCGACACGATCGAGCCGCAGCTCGGTCTGCCGACGACGGTGTCCGGTGCGCTCGACCGCCGCGCCGACTACACGACGAACGAGGCGGGCGTGTTCGTCGCCGGTGACGCCGGCCGCGGGCAGTCCCTGATCGTCTGGGCGATCGCCGAGGGCCGTGCCGCGGCGGCGAAGGTCGACGAGTACCTCGAGGGCTCGACGATCCTGCCGGCGCCGGTGAAGGCGACCGACCGCGCGATGTCGGTCTGAGATGACGGATCGCCGCATGACCAACCACCACCAGATGCTCACCCTCCGGTGAGCGAGGGGCCACCAGCACTCGATAAGGTGCTGGTGGCCTCGCTTCGTTCCGCGCGGCCCCACAGCGCGGAAACCAGAGCATCACCCACCACCACGAAGGAATCCATTGAGACGCGCAAAGATCGTTTCGACGCTCGGACCGGCAACGTCGGACTACGAGACCGTCAAGGAGATCATCGAAGCGGGCGTCGACGTCGCCCGACTCAACCTCAGCCACGGTGACTACAGCGTCCACGAGGCCAACTACGTGAACGTCCGTCGCGCTGCCGAGGAGCTCGGCAAGCCGGTCGCGATCCTCGTCGACCTGCAGGGTCCGAAGATCCGTCTGGCCAAGTTCGCCGACGGCCCGCACGACCTGGCGGTCGGCGACGTGTTCACGATCACGACCGAGGACGTCCCCGGTTCCAAGGAGATCTGCGGCACGACGTTCAAGGGTCTGCCCCAGGACGTCAAGCCCGGCGACCCGCTGCTCATCGACGACGGTCGGGTCCGCCTGCGCGTGCTCGACACCGACGGCGTGCGTGTCCGTACCGAGGTCGTCGTCGGCGGCACGGTGTCGAACAACAAGGGCATCAACCTGCCCGGCGTCGCAGTGAACGTCCCCGCGCTGAGCGAGAAGGACGAGGCCGACCTCCGCTGGGGCATCCGCCAGGGCGCCGACCTCATCGCGCTCTCCTTCGTCCGCAACGCCTCGGACGTCGTCCGCGCGCACGAGATCATGGACGAAGAGGGCAAGCGCCTCCCCGTCATCGCGAAGATCGAGAAGCCGCAGGCCGTCGACGCGCTCGAGGAGATCATCGACGCCTTCGACAGCATCATGGTCGCCCGCGGTGACCTCGGCGTCGAGCTGCCGCTCGAGGCTGTCCCGATCGTGCAGAAGCGGGCCGTCGAGCTCGCCCGCCGCATGGCGAAGCCGGTCATCGTCGCGACCCAGATGCTCGAGTCGATGATCTCGTCGCCGATCCCGACCCGCGCCGAGACCTCCGACGTCGCGAACGCCGTCCTCGACGGTGCGGACGCGGTCATGCTCTCGGGCGAGACCAGCGTCGGCGAGTACCCGGTGCAGACCGTCCGCACGATGGCCCGCATCGTCGAGTCGACCGAGGACCACGGCCTCGAGCGCATCGCGCCGCTCGGCACGAAGCCGCGCACCCTCGGCGGGGCGATCACCCTCGCCGCGGTCGAGATCGCGGAGTTCACCGAGGCCTCGTACCTCTGCGTGTTCACCGAGTCCGGCGACTCGGCGCGCCGCATGTCGCGTCTGCGCCACGGCCTGCCGATCATCGCCTTCACCCCGAACGAGGCCACGCGTCGCCGCATGGCGCTCACCTGGGGCGTCCGGTCGTTCCTGGTCGAGCGCAAGACCCACACCGACGAGCTCTTCTCGCAGGTGGACGACGTCCTGCTCGAGAACGGCCTGGCCGCCCCCGGCGACCGCGTCATCGTGACGGCCGGTTCGCCTCCCGGGATCGAAGGCTCGACGAACGACCTGCGCGTGCACCGGGTGGGCGACGCCCACGCCGAGGCCGCTCCGGCCTACGTGCGGGACTGATCCGCAGGATCCCGACGCCGACAGGGCGCGGACAGGAGGCCCGGCGCACGAACACGCGTCGCCTCCGGTCCGCGCCCTGCCGCGTTCCGCCCGGACGCCGGACGCCGGACGCTGGACGCGCCGCGGCTGCGCCCCGCCGTGGTCGTCGCGCCCCCGCACACCGGGGCGCGACGGCGTCTGCGGGGCGCGACAGCCCGGCCCGACACCGACGCCCGTCGCGTCCCATCCGGGCGCGGACGGAAGGCACGGGGCACGTGGTGCGCGCAGCCTCCGGTCCGCGCCCTGTCGCGTCCCGCCGCCAACGTACCCGTGGTGCGCCCCGCCGTGGTCGTCGCGCCCCCACACATCGGGGCGCGACGGCGTCCGCGGGGCGCGGACAGGAGGCACGGCGCACGAACACGCGTCGCCTCCGGTCCGCGCCCTGCCGCGTCTCCACGGCCCTGGTGGTGACCACGGGACGACCGCAGGCGGCAGGATGGCTGCTGTGAGCCTCCAGACCGAACACCCGACGCCGCGCGCCGACGTCCGCCGCTGGCGCCGCTACCTGGCCGACGAACGCGCCGAGGGCGCCGTGTACCGCAACCTGGCCGCGCGGCGGTCCGGCGAGGAACGCGAGATCCTCGCCGCGCTGGCCGAGGCCGAGGGACGGCACGAGCAGCACTGGCTCGACCTGCTCGGTGACGACGTCGGACGTCCGCAGCGGGGCAGTCTGCGCACCCGGGTCCTCGCGACGCTGGCGAAGCGGTTCGGGTCGGTGTTCGTCCTCGCGTTGATGCAGCGCGCCGAGGACCGCTCGCCGTACGCCGACGACGACGACGCGACCGCGAGCATGGCCGCCGACGAGCGCATCCACGGCGAAGTGGTGCGCGGGCTCGCGAACCGCGGTCGGATGCGGTTGTCGGGCACCTTCCGTGCGGCGGTCTTCGGCGCCAACGACGGACTCGTGTCGAACCTGGCCCTCATCATCGGCATCAGCGCGTCGGGCGCCGACCGGCACTTCGTGCTGCTGAGCGGCATCGCGGGCCTGCTCGCCGGAGCCCTGTCGATGGGTGCGGGGGAGTACGTGTCGGTCCGGTCGCAGCGCGAACTGCTCGAGGCGTCCGCACCGCACCCCGAGGCCGGCCGCGCCGTGGCGGACCTCGACGTCGACGCGAACGAGCTGGCCTTGGTGTACCGCGCCCGCGGGATGGCCGAGGCTGAGGCGACCGAGCACGCAGCGCACGTGCTGTCCGGCATCGGTGAGCGACACCCGTCGACCGGTCCGGGCACCGTCACCGACGACCACGAGGCGGTGGGCAACGGCCTGAGCGCCGCGGTGTCGAGCTTCCTGTTCTTCGCGTCGGGCGCGATCATCCCGGTGCTGCCGTTCCTGTTCGGCATGCAGGGGTGGGCGGCCATCGCGGTCGCCGGCACGCTCGTCGGACTCGCCCTGCTCGGCACCGGTGCGGTCGTCGGCGTGCTGAGCGGTGCGTCGCCGGGCAAGCGGGCGTTCCGGCAGCTGGCGATCGGGTTCGGCGCCGCGGTCGTGACCTACGCGCTCGGGCTGCTGTTCGGGACGGGCACCGCGTAGCGGCGGACGGGGCACCGCCTACCGGCGGACGGCGGCTCGCGGCGGGAGCAGCAGCAGGGCCGCGGCACCGACGACGATGAGGGCGATGCCCGCGAAGACCATGAACACCGTGAGCGCGAGGCCGGGCGCGACGAGCACGACGACACCGCCGAGGATCGACAGCACGCCGCTCACCAGCGTCGGCACCCGGGACGACCCGGGGTGGCCGACGAAGCCGCCCACGATCGACACGATGCCCTCGACCACGAAGCCGACCCCGGCGAGCACGGCGTAGACGACCAGGGGGATCGCGGGGTCGAGCAGCGCGACGAGTCCGGCGACCGCGACGAGCGCACCGACGATCCCGGAGGTCCACCGCCACACCGTCGGCGTCCCGTGCCCGCGCGCCGCAGCCACGACCCGCAGGGCGCCGGCGACGACGAGGTACACGCCGAACAGCAGCGCCACGAGGACGAGCGACGGCCGGGGCCACACGATGGCGACGATCCCCAGGGCGATCGCGACGATGGCCGTGACGACGACGAACACCCGGAACGTGCGGACGGCACGAGAATCCACGGACACTCCTCCTGATCGGACCGCTGGAGTCCCGAACGCTACCCGGCCGACGGCGAGCCCGTGCGGTCCTCGGTCGAGCGGGTGCAACCGGATGCAACCCCCGCGGTCGTACGATGCGAGCAGCACGCGAACCGTGCGTGCCCCGACAGCGTCGTCGAAAGGCCACCACCATGACCATCGCACCATCGCCCACCAGCTACGCCGCACCCGGCGAACCAGGCTCCCTCGTGCAGTACCGATCGCGGTACGACCACTTCATCGGCGGCGAGTACGTCCCGTCGGCGAGCGGGCAGTACTTCGAGAACCCCACCCCCGTCACCGGCAAGGTCTTCACCGAGGTCGCGCGCGGTGACTCCACCGACGTCGACCGTGCGGTGGCGGCTGGCTGGAAGGCGTTCCCGACCTGGGGGCGGACGAGCGCCGCCGAGCGCGCGGTCATCCTCAACAAGATCGCCGACCGCATGGAGGAGCACCTCGAGATGCTCGCCGTCGCCGAGACGTGGGAGAACGGCAAGCCGATCCGCGAGACCCTCGGCGCCGACATCCCGCTCGCGATCGACCACTTCCGCTACTTCGCCGGAGCGATCCGCGCGCAGGAGGGCTCGGCCGGCGAGATCGACCACGACACCGTGGCGTACCACTTCCACGAACCGCTCGGCGTCGTCGGACAGATCATCCCGTGGAACTTCCCGATCCTGATGGCGGTGTGGAAGCTCGCGCCGGCCCTGGCTGCGGGCAACTGCGTCGTGCTGAAGCCCGCCGAGCAGACCCCGGCGTCGATCCACGTGCTCGTCGAGCTCATCCGCGACCTCGTGCCCGCCGGCGTGCTCAACGTCGTCAACGGCTTCGGCATCGAGGTCGGCGCACCACTCGCCCAGCACCCGGACATCCGGAAGATCGCGTTCACCGGCGAGACCACCACCGGTCGGCTGATCATGCAGTACGCCTCGCAGAGCCTCATCCCGGTGACGCTCGAGCTCGGCGGCAAGAGCCCGAACGTCTTCTTCCCGGACGTCGCCGCCGAGAAGGACTCGTTCTACGACAAGGCGCTCGAGGGCTTCACTTTCTTCAACCTCAACCAGGGCGAGGTCTGCACGTGTCCGTCCCGGGCGCTCGTGGCGAAGGAGATCTACGACGGGTTCGTCGCCGACGGCCTCGACCGGGTGCGCGCCGTCAAGCAGGGCCACCCGCTCGACCTGTCCACGATGATCGGCGCCCAGGCGTCGAACGACCAGCTCGAGAAGATCCTGAGCTACATCGACATCGGCAAGCAGGAGGGCGCGAAGCTGCTCACCGGCGGGGAGCGCGCGGACCTCGGCGGGGAGCTCTCCGGCGGGTACTACGTCACGCCGACGGTGTTCGAGGGCGTCAACTCGATGCGGATCTTCCAGGAGGAGATCTTCGGTCCGGTCCTCGCGCTGACGTCCTTCAGCGGCTACGACGACGCGATCGCCACGGCCAACGACACCCTCTACGGACTCGGTGCCGGGGTGTGGAGCCGCGAGGCCACCACGCTGTACCGCGCCGGCCGTGACATCCAGGCCGGACGGGTGTGGTCGAACACGTACCACCAGTACCCGGCCGGTGCGGCGTTCGGTGGGTACAAGCAGTCCGGCATCGGGCGCGAGAACCACAAGATGATGCTCGACCACTACCAGCAGACGAAGAACCTGCTCGTGTCCTACGCCGATGGTCCGATGGGCTTCTTCTGATGCCCGACACCGCACGCGTGGCGGTCACGCCGGCGGCGGGGGAGCTCCTGCGCACCCTCGCCGCCCGGCACGGCCCGCTGATGTTCCACCAGTCGGGCGGCTGCTGCGACGGCTCGAGCCCGATGTGCTACCCCGTCGGCATGTTCCGGACCGGTTCCGGCGACGTGCTGCTCGGGGCGCTCGAGGTCGACGGCATCGACCCCGTCGAGGTGTACATGTCGGTGTCGCAGTTCGAGTACTGGAAGTACACGCACCTGACGATCGACGTCGTCGACGGGCGGGGCGGCGGGTTCTCGGTCGAGAGCCCCGAGGGCAAGCGGTTCCTGACCCGGTCGCGGATGTTCGACGACGCCGAGCTGGCGGATCTCGGCCTGGTCCCGGTCGCGCAGCGGACGTAGGCTGGCCGTACTCGTCGCGACGGTGCGGCGGGTGGGGTCGATCGGAGGACGCATGCGCGCACCCGACCGGCTCCGCCCGCTCGTCGCCGCGTCCTGGCGACGGTCTGCGGCGGTCGACCCGGACGGGGTCCCTGCGCTCGCACTCGGTGACGACGAGCTCGACGCCGCCCGCCGGGACGGCCCCCTCGCCACCCTGCTGCCCGTGGTCCGGCACCTGCTGCTCGACGACACCCGGTCCGCCGGCTGCGTCCTCGCCGTCGGCGACGCCTCCGGTCGGCTCGTGTGGGTCGACGGCGCGCGTACGGCCCGGCGTGCTGCGGAGGACATGGGCTTCGTCCCCGGGGCCGACTGGGCCGAGGACCGCGTCGGTACGAGCGCGCCCGGCACCGCACTGCGGCTGGATCGACCGGTGCAGATCCGCTCCGACGAGCACTACGCCAACGCCGTCAAGCCGTGGTCGTGCACCGCCGTGCCCGTGCACGACGCCCACGGGGCCACCGTCGGCGTGCTCGACCTGACGGGCGACGACCGGGCCGTCGAACGGCACACCCTCTCGCTCCTCGCGGCCACGGTCGCGGCCGCCGAGGCACAGCTCGTCCTGGCCGCGAGCCGGTTCCCGGCGTCCGCCGCGTCGACGCCGCGCGCCCCCGGCGCAGAGCTGACGGTCCTCGGCACCGACACCGCCGTCCTGCGCGTCCACGACCGCCGGGTCCACCTGTCCGCGCGGCACTCCGAGCTCCTGGTCGTCCTCGCCGCCCACCCCGACGGGTTGGCGGCCGCCGACCTCGCGGACGCCGTGTACGGCGACGCCGGCGCCGTCGTGACGCTGCGCGCCGAGGTGGTGCGGCTCCGACGGGTCCTCGCGGAGCACGCGTCGGGCGTGACCGTGACGTCGCGACCGTACCGGGTGACCGGGATGGCGACCGACGTCGACACCGTGCTGTCCGCGCTCGACCGCGGGGCGCGCCTCCAGGCCGTCGACCGGTACACCGGACCGGTCCTGCCGGGGTCGGCTGCGCCGGGCGTGGACGCCGTGCGCGACCTGGTGCGCGGTCGGTTCCGCGAGTCGGTCGTCGCGGACGGCAGCGTCGAGGCGCTGCTCGCGTGGGCGCGGACGCCGGACGGGGCGGCGGACGCGCGCGTGCTCCGCGCGCTGCTCGCGGTCCTGCCGCGGCGGTCGCCGCGACGAGCCGGTCTCGTGGCGGCGATCGAGGCGCTCGAGGGTCCCTGAGTCGGTCGGCGGGGCCGGGAGGCGCGGGGCGGGCTGGTAGTGTTGGCCTCCTCGCGAGTGTGGTGGAATCGGCAGACACGGGGCACTCAAAATGCTCTGCCTCACGGCGTGCGGGTTCAAGTCCCGCCACTCGTACAACGCAACATCCGGCGTCTAGTAGGCTTGCGGCTGTGAGTGACACAGAAGCAACTGCAACAGCACCCCGTCGCGTCGTCGTCGCCGAGGACGAGTCGCTCATCCGCCTCGACATCGTCGAGATCCTCCGCGACAACGGGTTCGACGTGGTCGGCGAGGCCGGCGACGGCGAGACCGCCGTGCAGCTCGCCACCGACCTTCGTCCCGACCTCGTCGTGATGGACGTCAAGATGCCCCAGCTCGACGGCATCTCCGCAGCCGAGAAGCTGTCCAAGAACCACATCGCTCCGGTAGTCCTCCTCACGGCGTTCAGCCAGAAGGACCTCGTCGAGCGTGCGACCGAAGCCGGCGCGCTGGCCTACGTGGTCAAGCCGTTCACCCCGAACGACCTGCTCCCCGCGATCGAGATCGCCCTCTCTCGGTACCAGCAGATCATCACGCTCGAGGCCGAGGTCGCCGACCTGGTCGAGCGCTTCGAGACCCGCAAGCTCGTCGACCGCGCCAAGGGCCTGCTCAACGAGAAGATGGGCCTCACCGAGCCCGAGGCGTTCCGCTGGATCCAGAAGGCCTCGATGGACCGCCGCCTGACGATGCACGACGTCGCCAAGGCGATCATCGAGCAGCTCAGCGCCAAGAAGTAGCACCACCCGTCGCTCACACCAGCGCCGTCGGACCCCGGTCCGGCGGCGCTGCTGCGTTCCCGGGCGCGTGGGGCGCTCTGTGCGTGTGAATGTTCCGACACGACACCGGTCGATCGACGCGTGTTCTGTCGGAGTGTGCGGACGCATGCACTCGCGGCCACGGGCGCGCGGGGCAGTGGAGCCGACCACCTGGCAGGCTGGAGCCGTGGACGACGTGGTGATCCGGGCCTCCCGGCCTGACGACATGCCGGCGGTGGCCGACCTGCGGTGGCGGTGGAGTGTCGGCGAGGGCGGCGCCGAGCCGGCCGCGACGCCGGACGACTACCGCGCGGCCATGACGGCCTTCGCCCGCGAACACCCGGACACGCACCGGTGTGTCGTCGCAGAGCGCGACGGTGCGGTGCTCGGCATGGCGTGGCTCGGACTCGTCGCCCGGCCGCCGACCCCGGATCGGCCGGGGCGACGCCTGACCGCCGACGTGCAGACCGTCTACGTGCACCCCGACCTGCGCGGGCTCGGCGTCGCCGGACGACTCGTCACCGCGCTGCTCGACATCGCGGACGACCTCGGCGTCGAGCGGACCTCGGTGCACTCGAGCGTCGACGGGGAGCGGCTCTACCGGCGGCTCGGCTTCGGCGATGCACGGCTGCTGCTGCAGCGTCCGCCCGAGGACTGAGCGCCCGGTGCCTCAGCCGCGCGCGGGGAGCTGCTGGAGCGTCCAGGCGTTGCCGTCCGGGTCGGTGAAGAAGACGAAGCGACCCCAGGCCAGTTCGTCGACACCGATCGCGTCGACGCCGAGTCCCTGCAGGTGGGCGAGGGCCTCGTCGGCGTCGGGGATCACCACCTGGACGGACTTCAGCGACCCGGGCTGGACGTCCGGGGACATGATGCCCTCGCCGAACGCGATCGAGCACGCCGACCCGGGCGGGGTGGCCTGCACGAACCGTACGTCGCCGGACACGCGCTGGTCGTGGTCGATCGTGAAGCCGATGCGTTCGTAGAACTCGCGGGCCCGGTCGACGTCGCTGACGGGGACCATGACGAGTTCGATCTTCCAGTCCATGACGGACTCCCTGCGTGCGTGCGAGGGGTTCAGCGCTGTTCGCAGTTCAGCGTGCCTCGCGGACGAGGTTGGTGATGCGGACGGTGGAGCAGCGGCGCCCCTGGTCGTCCGTGAGCACGATCTCGTGCGTGGTGAGCGTGTTGCCGAGGTGGATCGCGGTGCAGACACCGGTGACGGTGCCGGACGTGGCGCTCCGGGTGTGCGAGGCGTTCAGCTCGATGCCGACGGCGTAGCGGCCCTCGCCGGCGTGCACGTTGGCGGCCATCGAACCGAGGCTCTCGGCGAGGACGACGTAGGCGCCCCCGTGCAGCAGGCCGACCGGCTGGCGGTTGCCCTCGACCGGGATGCTGCCGACGGCGCGGTCGGCCGACATCTCGGTGATGACCATGCCCATCTTGTCGGCGAGCTCGCCCATCCCGCGGGCCGCGAGGCGCTCGTCGACGTTCCCGGTGATGGTGGCTTCGTCGGTCACGCGCTCGAACTCCCGTGTCGGATGGCGTCGGTAGGCTGTCCGGGTGTCGGACTCCGCAAAGCCTACCCTCATGGTCATCGACGGCCACTCTCTCGCCTTCCGGGCCTTCTACGCGCTGCCGGTCGACAGTTTCGTGAACCGCGACGGGCAGCACACGAACGCCATCCACGGCTTCATCTCGATGCTGCTCATGCTCCTGCAGCGCGAGAAGCCGACGCACCTGGCGGTGGCGTTCGACATCTCCCGGTTCTCGTTCCGCACCCGTGAGTACGAGGCGTACAAGGGCACCCGCTCCGAGACCCCGGCCGAGTTCAAGGGGCAGATCCCGCTGCTGCAGCAGGCGCTCGAGGCGATGGGCATCACCACCGTGACGAAGGAGGACTACGAGGCCGACGACATCCTCGCGACCCTGTCGTCCCAGGGTGCTGCGCAGGGGTACCAGGTGTACGTCGTCTCCGGCGACCGCGACGCCATCCAGCTCGTCAACGACGACGTGACACTGCTGTACCCGTCGGTCCGTGGCGTCTCCGAGCTCACCCGGTACGACCGCGACAAGGTGTACGAGCGCTACGGCATCGAGCCGCACCAGTACCCGGACATCGCCGCGCTCGTCGGCGAGACCAGCGACAACCTGATCGGCATCGACAAGGTCGGCGAGAAGACGGCGGTGAAGTGGGTCACGCAGTACGGCTCGCTCGAGGGGGTCCTCGAACACGCGGACGAGATCAAGGGCGTCGTCGGCAACAACCTGCGCGAGCAGCAGGACCGTGCCGTCCGCAACCGCCGGCTGAACCGCCTGGTCACCGACGTCGAACTGCCCGTCGGTCCGGCCGACGTCGCGCTCCGTCCCCCCGACGAGACCGCCGTGCGTGAGCTGTTCGCCAAGCTGCAGTTCCGCACCCTGCTCGACCGCGTCTTCAAGGTCGCCGGCTCCGGTGAACCGTCCGAGCAGCCGGCCGAGGGCGGGGTGACCGACGGCGCCGCGACTCCGCCGTCGGTGAAGACCCTGATCGACGAGGAACTCGGGTACTGGCTCGAGCGCCGCAACGCGTCCGAGGCGGCGAACGGCTACGGCGTCGCGGTCGAGGTCATCGACGGCCGACTCAGCACCATCGGCATCGCCACCCACGACGACGCCGTCCAGGTGCCCGGTGGCAGCGGCGCGAAGGACTACGAGCAGCTGTCGGCGTGGTTCGCCTCCGACGCCCCGAAGCACTTCCACGACGCCAAGACCGCGATCAAGGTGCTCGCGACCGCGGGCTTCGTCGTGAACGGCATCGCCGGCGACGCCCGCATCACGGGGTGGCTCGCCCAGCCCGGCAAGCAGGGCCAGCCGCTGGCCGACCTCGTCTACCAGGAGCTCGGCGAGGAGCTCCCCACCGCCGACCCGAACCAGCTCGTGCCGGAGACCGACCCGGTGAACGTCGGCGTGCACGCCTGGTTCGTCCTCCGGGTCACCACGGCGCTCCGTGCCCGGATCGATGAGTCGTCGCTCAAGGTCCTCGACGACATCGAGCTCCCGCTGGTGTCGGTGCTCGCGAGCATGGAGACGATCGGTGTCGGCATCGATCGCCCGGTGCTCACGGGGCTGTCGAAGGAACTGGGGGAGCGTGCCGCCGACCTGGCGCAGCACGCGTTCGCCGAGATCGGGCACGAGGTGAACCTCGGTTCCCCGAAGCAGCTGCAGGAAGTCCTGTTCACCGAGCTCGCGATGCCCAAGACCCGCAAGACGAAGACCGGGTTCTCGACCGACGCCGCGAGCCTGGCCGACCTGCAGGAGCAGCACCCGCACCCGTTCCTCGGCCTGCTGCTGCAGCACCGCGACGCCACGAAGCTCCGCCAGATCGTCGACACGCTCGACGCGGCGATCGTCGACGGGCGCATCCACACCCGGTACGAGCAGACCGGCAGCAGCACCGGCCGCATCTCGTCGACCGACCCGAACCTGCAGAACATCCCGGTGAAGACCGCGGTCGGACGCCGGGTCCGGTCGGCGTTCGCCGTGGCGGAGCCCTACACGACGCTCATCACGGCCGACTACTCGCAGATCGAGATGCGCATCATGGCGCACCTGTCCGGTGACCCCGGTCTCATCCAGGCCTTCAACGAGGGCGAGGACCTGCACCGCTTCGTCGGCGCCCGGGTGTTCGGCGTCGAGCCGGCCGAGGTCTCCGCCGAGATGCGCACCAAGGTCAAGGCGATGTCGTACGGCCTGGCCTACGGGTTGAGCGCGTTCGGGCTGTCGAAGCAGCTCCGCATCGAGCAGTCCGAGGCCCGGACGCTCATGACCGAGTACTTCGCTCGGTTCGGCGCCGTGCGCGACTACCTGCGCAACGTCGTCGAGCAGGCGCGCGAGGACGGCTACACCGAGACGATCTTCGGTCGTCGCCGGCCGTTCCCGGACCTGAAGAGCCCGAACCGCGTGCTGCGCGAGAACGCCGAGCGCGCTGCGCTGAACGCGCCGATCCAGGGCTCGGCGGCCGACATCATGAAGATCGCGATGCTCGGCGTCGACCAGGACCTGCGCGACGGCGGACTCGAGTCGCACCTGCTGCTCCAGGTGCACGACGAGCTCATCCTCGAGGTCGCGCCCGGCGAACAGGACCGCGTCGAGGAGATCCTCCGTACCCGGATGGGCAACGCCGCCGAACTCACCGTGCCGCTCGACGTCTCGGTCGGTCTCGGCGCGAACTGGGAGAGCGCGGCGCACTGACCGCGGGTCGCGACGCGACCACAGAACGGACGGGAGGCCCGGTGCCAGCTGGCACCGGGCCTCCCGTCCGTTCGTGGCCGGGCCCTCAGGCCGGCATCGCGACGACGCCGAACAGCTCGCCCTGGGGGCCGAGCACGATCGCCGAGCGCCCGAACGGGCTGTCGAACGGCTCCATCAGGGCGGTCCCACCCCGCTGGACGGCCGCCTCGACGGTCGCGTCGGTGTCGTCCGAGCCGAACCACGTCAACCAGTACGCCGGGACGCCCTCCGGCAGTCCGCCTGGTGGCGCGAAGACGCCAGCGACCGGGTCAGCGTCCGCAGTGGCGCCGGGCAGCTTCGCCGAGGCGTAGGGCTCCGACGGATCGCCGAACACGTCGTACGACCAGCCGAACAGGGCCGTGTAGAAGGCCTTCGCCGCCTCGGCGTCGCGCGTGTGTACCTCGGCCCAGCACGGAGCACCGGGCTCGTTGACCCGACCGGAGCCGTCGTGCGCCCCTGCCTGCCAGAGTCCCACGACCGCACCCGTCGGGTCTGCGGCGATCGCCATCCGACCGGCATCGAGCACGTCGAACGCGGGTGTCAGGACGCTGCCGCCTGCGGTGGTGACGCGAGCGGTGATGGCATCGACGTCGTCGGTGGCGAGGTACGCCGTCCAACTCGGCGGCTGTCCCTCGCCCGTGAGCGGACCGATCCCGGCCACCGGGCGGCCACCGAGGAGCGCCGTGACGTACCCACCGGCCTCAGCGGGGCCGTCCTCGACGTGCCACCCGAACACCTCGGTGTAGAAGGTGCGGGCCGCATCCACGTCGGGCACACCCAGGTCGGACCAGCAGGGCGTGCCCTCGGTCCAGCGACCATCGTGTTCGGACATGCAACATCCTTTCCTCTGACCGGACGGTCCCGGTGGCCACGATCCTAGGACCGCTGTCCGCCGTCCGAGCCGGTCGGTAGGGTCGAAGCATGAGCGAAGAGCGTCCCGTCCGCCAGCAGACCGCCGTCGACCACGTGGCCGAGGGATGGGTCGCCACCCTCGTCGACCTCGACCCGACGACGGCCACGTACATCGGTGTGCCGGGTCGCACCGGGGAGTACGGCGACACCTCGCCCGCCGGCGCGGCCGCCCTGGCCGACGCGGCACGGGCCGCGAAGCGCACGCTCGACGCCGCGGCCGTGGTGGACCCCGTCGACGAGGTCACGAAGGCGGACCTCGGCGCCGAACTCGACCTGGTGCAGGAGTCGTACGCGCGGAAACTGCACCTCCGCGACCTCAACGTGATCGCGAGCCCGGCCCAGTCGGTCCGCGAGATCATCGACCTGATGCCCACGGCGACCGAGTCGGACTGGCACGACGTCGCCAGCCGACTGCACGCGCTGCCGGGCGCGCTCGAGGGCATCCGCGAGACCCTGCTCGAGGGCACGCGCGAGGACGTCACCCCGGCGAAGCGGCAGGTCGCCCTGGTCGCGGAGCAGGCCGCTCGCAACGGTGCCGAGGACGGCTTCTTCCGCCGGCTCGCCGAGGGTGCGGCGTTCGACGACGGCTCTCCCGTGCCCGACTCGCTCCGTGCCGAGCTGACCCGCGGGGCCGAGGTCGCGTCGGCCGCGTACCGGAGCCTCGGGCAGTTCCTCGAGCACGAGCTGCTGCCGCTCGCCACCCCGGTCGACGCCGTCGGGCGCGAGGCCTACGAGCTGCACTCCCGCCGGTTCCTCGGTGCCGTCGTCGACCTGGACGAGACGTACGAGTGGGGCCTCGAGGAACTCGCCCGCATGCGTGACGAGCAGGAGCGGATCGCGGACCGGATCGAACCGGGTGCGAGCGTGGCCCGGGCGATCGAGGTGCTCGACACCGACCCGTCGCGGATTCTGCACGGCACGGACGCCCTGCAGCGCTGGATGCAGGAGACGAGCGACGCCTCCGTCGCGGCGATGGCCGGCACGTACTTCGACATCCCGGCCCCGATCCGCCGGCTGGAGTGCCGCATCGCCCCGACGCAGGAGGGCGGCATCTACTACAGCGGGCCGTCCGACGACTTCTCGCGCGCGGGCCGGATGTGGTGGTCGGTGCCCGAGGGCGTCACCGAGTTCGGCACCTGGCGCGAGAAGACGACGGTCTACCACGAGGGCGTCCCCGGCCACCACCTGCAGATCAGCCAGGGCGTCTACAACCGCGGTGAGCTGAACACGTGGCGTCGCCAGCTGTCCGGCTCGTCCGGACACGTCGAGGGCTGGGCGCTCTACGCCGAGCGCCTGATGGAGCAGCTCGGGTTCCTCGACGACGACGGCGACCGGCTGGGCATGCTCGACGGCCAGCGCATGCGTGCCGCCCGCGTGGTGCTCGACATCGGCGTGCACCTGCAGAAGACCAACCCGGACGGCGGCGGCTGGACGTGGGAGTACGCCCTCGACTTCATGCGCGAGAACGTGAACATGGACGACGCGTTCGTGCAGTTCGAGGTCGCGCGGTACTTCGGGTGGCCCGGACAGGCGCCGTCGTACAAGGTGGGCCAGCGTGTGTGGGAGTCGATCCGCGACGAGGTCGCCGCCCGCGAAGGCGCCGACTTCGACCTGAAGTCGTTCCACCGTCGTGCGCTCGCCCTCGGCAGCATCGGTCTCGACACGCTGCGGAGCGCGCTGCTCGGCTGACGCGCGGGTGACACGCCCGGTTGTGGGGGCTCCGCCGGTGCGGTTAGACTTGTGCGGCGCAATCCGCGCCACTCAATCAATCGCCACGGCGGAGCACCACGGGGGTCTCGACTCCCCGCACGCCACGGCCCGACTCATGTCCGTTCGGAGCAATCTCTACATGACAACCACTACGACCAAGGCTCCTAAGCAGGTCGCCATCAACGACATCGGTTCGGCTGATGACTTCCTGGCCGAGGTCGAGAAGACCCTGAAGTTCTTCAACGACGGTGATCTCATCTCCGGCACCGTCGTGAAGATCGACCGCGACGAGGTCCTCCTCGACGTCGGTTACAAGACCGAGGGCGTCATTCCCTCGCGCGAGCTCTCGATCAAGCACGACGTCGACCCCAACGAGGTCGTCAAGGTCGGCGACGAGGTCGAGGCCCTGGTCCTCCAGAAGGAGGACAAGGAAGGCCGCCTCATCCTGTCCAAGAAGCGTGCGCAGTACGAGCGCGCATGGGGCGACGTCGAGAAGATCAAGGAGTCCGACGGCGTCGTGACCGGCACGGTCATCGAGGTCGTCAAGGGTGGCCTGATCGTCGACATCGGTCTCCGCGGCTTCCTCCCCGCCTCGCTCATCGAGCTCCGTCGCGTCCGCGACCTCACGCCGTACCTCGGCCAGGAGATCGAGGCGAAGATCCTCGAGCTCGACAAGAACCGCAACAACGTGGTCCTGTCGCGCCGTGCGCTCCTCGAGCAGACGCAGTCCGAGTCCCGGACCACGTTCCTCAACAACCTGCACAAGGGCCAGGTCCGCAAGGGCATCGTGTCCTCGATCGTCAACTTCGGTGCGTTCGTGGACCTCGGCGGCGTCGACGGTCTCGTCCACGTCTCCGAGCTCAGCTGGAAGCACATCGAGCACGCCAGCGAGGTCGTCGAGGTCGGTCAGGAAGTCACCGTCGAGATCCTCGAGGTCGACCTGGACCGTGAGCGCGTGTCGCTCTCGCTCAAGGCGACGCAGGAGGACCCGTGGCAGGTCTTCGCCCGCACCCACGCGATCGGTCAGATCGCACCGGGCAAGGTCACGAAGCTCGTCCCGTTCGGTGCCTTCGTCCGCGTTGCCGACGGCATCGAGGGCCTGGTGCACATCTCCGAGCTCTCGAACAAGCACGTCGAGCTCGCCGAGCAGGTCGTCTCGGTCAACGACGAGGTCTTCGTCAAGATCATCGACATCGACCTCGACCGTCGCCGCATCTCGCTCAGCCTCAAGCAGGCGAACGAGGGCGTGGACCCCGAGGGCACCGAGTTCGACCCGGCGCTCTACGGCATGCCGACCGAGTACGACGACAAGGGTGACTACAAGTACCCGGACGGCTTCGACCCGGAGACGAACGAGTGGCTCGAGGGCTACGACACCCAGCGCACCGAGTGGGAGGGCCAGTACGCGGCCGCCCAGGGTCGTTGGGAAGCCCACAAGGCGCAGGTCGCGAAGACCATCGCCGACGAGGAAAAGGGTGGCTTCGACCTCCCGGCCGGCGCATCGACGTCGTCCGCTTCCTCTTCGTCGTCGTTCTCGAGCGAGACCGGTGGTGCAAGCCCCCTCGCCGACGACGCTTCGCTGGCGGCGCTCCGCGAGAAGCTCAGCTCGACCAACTGATCGAGCGAGTCGCACTGACCGGAAGCCCGGCATCCCCCAGGGGGTGCCGGGCTTCCGGCGTTTCCACGCTGCGGGTCGTTAGCCTGTCGCAGTGCGCATCATCGGTCTCACGGGCGGCATCGCCGCGGGCAAGTCGACGGTCTCCAAGCGGTGGGCGGAGCACGGCGGCATCGTCGTCGATGCCGACCGGCTGGCACGGGACGCCGTCGCACCCGGCAGCCCCGGGCTCGCGCAGGTCGCCGAGCGGTTCGGTCCCTCGGTGATCGCGGCCGACGGCTCGCTCGACCGTCCCGCGCTCGGAGCGATCGTGTTCTCCGACCCGGCGGCACGCAAGGACCTCGAGGCGATCACCCACCCCGAGGTCTGGCGGCTCGCCCAGCGTGCCTTCGACGCGGCCGAGGCCGCCGACCCGGACGCCGTCGTCGTGTACGACGTACCCCTGCTCGCCGAGGCCCGCGGATCCCGCCCGCTCCGGTTCGATGCGGTCGTGGTCGTCGACGCCCCCGCTGCGCAGCGCATCGAGCGGCTGGTGGAGCACCGTGCCATGGCCCGCGACGAGGCCGAGCGGCGAGTGGCCGTACAGGCGAGCGACGCCGACCGACTCGCACTCGCCGACCACGTCGTCGACGCGACGGGCACACTCGACCAGACGATCCGATCGGCCGACGAAGTGTGGTCGCGGATCACCTCGTGAAGCACCGTCTGCTGCTCGTCCTCGCCGCGATCGTCCTCGTCGCGATCGGCGGCGGTGCGCTGGTGGCCGCGAACCTGCTCGGTGCGCAGCGCATCGAGGACGAGGGCCGCGTCCCCACGATCGATCGCTCGCACGCCGACGAGCCACCGTCGGGCGACGAGCGCGGACCCGAGGGGGAGTTCCACCGATTCCGGCTCGGTACCGTGGGCGGCGAGCGGCTCACCCCGAACCGCGACGACTTCGCCGCCCGCACCTCGGCGGACGGCCCCCTGCTGCTGTTCCTGCCCGCGACGAGGTCCCGCCCGGCGGAGTACCAGCGGTTCCTCGGGCAGGCCGTGGCGGACGGGTACCACGTGCTCGGGCTGGACTACTGGAACCTCGGTCGCACCCTGTCCGGCACGTGCGAGGCCGACGCCCGCTGCTACGGCATGGTGCAGCGCAACCGGTTCGACGGCACCCGTCAGTCCGAGTTCAGTTCGGTGACGCCCGCCGGGTCGATCGTGTCGCGCTTCCGTGACGCGGTGGCCTACCTCGACGACCACGACCCCGACGGCGGGTGGGGCCGCTTCGTGCAGGGCGACGACGACATCGCCTGGCAGGACATCGTCGTGGCCGGGCACTCCCAAGGCGGCGGCGAGGCGGCGTACATCGCGCACATCCGGTCGGTGCGCGGCGCGCTGATGTTCTCGTCGCCCGTCGAGTCGCGGGGTCCGTCGCACGCGGCCTGGATGGAACGTCCCGGCAAGACCCCCGTCGCCCGGATGTACGCCGTCGACGACGTCCGCGACACCTTCGGCCCGCGGATCACCGGGTCGTGGCGGGTCCTCGGACTCGACGGCGTCGACGGCCCCTTCCGCACGGACACCGATCCGCCGCTCGCCGGCGCGGACCCACACGCGATCCTGACCGACGTCCGGGGCCGGGGGAAGGCGCACTCGTTCATCATCAAGGACTCCACGCCGCTCGGACCGGACGGGGAACCCCGGATGACCGCGCTCTGGCAGTGGATGCTGCACCGGTTCCCCTCTGACGGCTCATAGGCTCGCGCACTAGCCTCTGCTGGTGCAGCCCGTCGACGGAGAACCCGACCTGCGCTCGCTCATCCGCGACCGCGCGGTGGAGAGCCCCGAGCGCCCCTACCTGGAGGACGCCCGTTCCGCGCGCGTCCTGACCTACCGAGCGCTCGAGGACGCCGTGACCGCCTGGTCCGCGACGTTCGACGCGATCGGCGTACCCGCCTCCGGAGCCGTCCTCGTCGACGTCGGCGATCCCCTCGCGTTCGCCGTGGTGCACCTGACCGCCGTGGCGACCGGGCGCCGTGCCGTCCCGGTGGACACCGGACAGCCGGCGACCGAGCCGGGCCGTCTCGCAGACCTGATCGGCGGGGCCTCGATCGTGGTGTCGGACCGCGCCGTGGACGGGACCGTCCCCGGAGTGCCCGCCAGCGGGATCGACGCGGCCACGTTCCTCCCGGCCGCCGTCCGTGACGGTGACGTGCCCACGCAGAGCCCGGACGCACCGGGCGAGGGGTCCGTGGTGCTCTTCACCTCCGGGTCGACCGGCGCTCCGAAGGGCGTCGAGCTGCCGGAGTCGCAGCTGCTGTTCGTCGCGCGGGCGGTCGCGCGGCACAACGGGTTGACCGGCCGCGACCGCGGGTTCAACTCGCTGCCGCTGTTCCACGTCAACGCCGAGGTCGTCGGCCTGCTGGCGACGCTCGTCGCCGGGGCGACGCTCGTGCTCGACGTGCGCTTCCGGCGGACCGGGTTCTGGGAACTGCTCGCCGAGCGGCGCATCACCTGGCTGAACGCGGTGCCGGCGATCCTCGCCGTGCTCGCGAAGACCGGGCCGTTGGACTTCCCGGAGGGCCTCCGGTTCGTCCGGAGCGCTTCGGCACCGCTGCCGGACCCGGTGCGCACGGCACTCGGTGACGTCCCGCTCGTCCTGAGCTGGGGGATGACCGAAGGTGCGTCGCAGATCACCGCGACACCGCTGGACGCGCCTGCTCGCCCCGGGACCGTCGGCGTGCCCGTCGGGTCCGAGGTGCAGGCACGCGACGAGGACGGCGCAGCCCTGCCCGCCGACGAGGTCGGTGCGCTGTGGGTGCGCGGCCCGGGGATCGTCGGGCGCTACCTGTTCGGGCGCGCTCCCGACCGCTTCGACGCCGACGGCTGGCTGAGCACGGGAGATGTGGGGTCCGTCGCTGCGGACGGCTGGGTCTCGCTCGCCGGACGCTCAGACGACGTCATCAACCGTGGCGGCGAGAAGGTCTACCCCTCCGAGGTCGAGGACGTCCTGCTCGGCGATCCCCGGGTGCTCGAGGCCGTCGTGGTCGGGCGGCCGGACGACGTGCTCGGGGCCGTCCCGGTGGCGTACGTGATCCTGCAGCAGGGCGAAGCCGACGAAGCCGACGAAGCCGACGCCGCCGTGCTCGTCGCCGACCTGACCGCGCGCGCCGAGGCCCACCTGACCCGCTTCCGCCGCCCCGTCGAGATCATCGTGGTCCCCGACCTGCCGCGCGCGCCCACCGGCAAGGTGCAGCGGGCGAAGGTGCGGACGATGGCGCAGCCGTCGTGACCGGCGCCCAGCCGCAGTCGCAGTCGCAGCCGCAGGCCCAGCCGCAGCCACAGCCACAGGTCCAGACCCCGACCCGCACCGCGGCGGGCAAGCCTCGCCACCTGTACGAGGTCGACGTCCTCCGGATCCTGACCTTCGCCTGCGTCATCGGCGTGCACACCACCAGCCACACCGCCGCCTCCGACGACGTCGGCCTGAACGCGCTGCTCGCCCTGCTGCACTTCACCCGGCTCGTCTTCTTCTCGCTGACGGCGTTCGTGCTCGTCTACAGCTACACGCTGCGACCGCGGCCGATGGCGCAGTTCTGGCCGAAGCGGTTCCTGCTCGTCGGGGTGCCGTACCTGGCGTGGTCGTTCGTGTACGTCGGCTC
Source organism: Curtobacterium sp. 18060 (assembly GCF_902706105.1). Classification (NCBI taxonomy): domain Bacteria; kingdom Bacillati; phylum Actinomycetota; class Actinomycetes; order Micrococcales; family Microbacteriaceae; genus Curtobacterium; species Curtobacterium sp. 18060. Next base: position 143,555 of record NZ_CACSJV010000003.1, read on the forward strand.
GAGCTGGCTCCTCAGCAGCACCCGTCGGGGCGACGTGCCCGACCTGGTGCGCACCCTCGCCGAGGGCATCGTCACCGGCTCGTCCTGGTACCACCTGTACTTCCTGCTCGTGACCATGCAGGTGTACCTGTTGTTGCCGGTCATCGTGTGGCTGGTCCGGAAGACCCGCGGGCACCACGTCACGACGCTCGTCGTGGCGCTGGTGGTGCAGCTCGTCGTGTTCGCCGGGTACAAGTACTTCCCGGCGAGCGACGCCTGGCTGCACGGCTACCAGAAGCAGTTCTTCTTCTCGTACGTGTTCTTCATCGTCTCCGGGGCGATCGCCGCCGACCACGCCGACGCGTTCCTCCGGTTCATCCGGGTGCACCGCCGGGCCGTGCTCTGGGCCTTCGCCGGCGTCGGCGCACTGACGCTCGGCGTCTGGGCGCTCCAGGTCGCCCTCGGCCAGTCGCTCTACGCTGCCGGGACTCCGCTGCAACCGATCGAGGCCGTGTGGAGCACCGCGGTCTTCGTCGGCTTCCTGGCGATCGGTGCGCGCTGGGCGGATCGTCGGCGTCCCGGCAGCCCGGTCGCGCGCTTCGTCGACTACGCCTCGGACCGGTCGTTCGGGATCTTCCTGAGCCACCCGTTCCTCATCTGGATCCTGCTGTACGGCGACAGCTGGCTCGAGGCCGTGGTGCCGCGGCCGTGGCTGACGCTCGTCACGTACCTGCTCGTGGTGGCGCTGTCCGTGGCGGTCACCGAGGCGTTCCGGTGGACCCCGCTGAGCGTGCCGCTCACCGGCCGCCCGTCGCTCGCGTCCCGAGCCCAGCGTCGGGCGCGCAGTCCGCAGCGCTGACCTGTCCGTTCCGGGCGTCCCTGGTCGGTTCTTCCGACCAGGTACGCCCGTTCCTGCTCGCTGTGCGCGGCGGCGGAAGCGCTGCGCGGCGGTGGACGCGCTGCGCGGCGGACGGGAGGCGCGGGTCGGGCCGGACCCGGGCCTCCCGTCCGGCGGTCGGGGACCACCAGGGCCGCGCACGCGCCCGGCGGGTCCCGTTGCGGCCAGCGGAATCGGGCGTACCTGGTCGTTCCTTTCGACCAGGTACGCCCGATTCGGCACGGCGTGCCGCTGACAGTGCGCGTCGCGGGTCAGGGGGCGCGCTGCTCGGCGGCGGGGGTGCCGACCTCGAGGACGCCGTTCGTCGACGTGAGCCGCTGCGGCTTCATGAACCACGCGACGACCGCCGCGGCGCCGAGTAGCACGCACGACAGGGCGAACGGCAGCTGCCAGCCGGACGCGTCGATGAGCAGCCCGAAGACAATGGGGGAGACCACGCCGGCGATGCCGAAGCCGGTGTTCATGAAGCCGGACGCGGTGCCGGACCACTGCGGGGCGACGTCCATCGGGATCGCCCAGAGGTTCGCGTTGCAGAGCTCCAGGAAGAAGAACGACAGCGCGAGCGAGATCGTCGCGACGAGCAGGCCCTGCCCGATGACGAGCGGGATGAGGCAGACGAGCGACCCGCCGAGTCCGATCACCAGGACGGTCCGTCGGGCGTTCCGGGTGTTGCCGCCGCGGTGGATGATCCGGTCGCTGAGCATGCCGCCGACCGTGTCCCCGACGACGCCGGCGAGCAGGATGAGCGTGGTGAACAGCGCGAAGTCGCCGATCTCGAGCCCGTAGGTCGAGCTGAGGAACGTCGGCAGCCACGTGAGGAACACCCAGAGGGTCCAGCCGTAGCCGAAGTCGACGAAGGTCACCGGCAGGATCTGCCGCGCCATCTGCCGCCACGGCACCGGCGGACGGGTCGCACGCGTCTCGACGGGCGGGAGCTCGTCGATCTCGACCTGCGTGATGCCCTTCGTGGACTCGGGCTTGTCGCGGAACCAGACGAACCAGACGATGCCCCAGGCGAAGGACAGGACCGCTGTGGCGAAGAACGCCCACCGCCAGCTGCCCGTCGAACCGATCACCCAGGCGACGAGCAGCGGGGCCAGCGCGTTGCCGAGCCGGGCCGCGGAGTGCACGACGCCCTGCGCGAAGCCGTTGCGGTCGCGGGGGATCCAGCGGGTCATGGCCTGGGTCGCGGTCGGGAACGCCGCGGCCTCGCTGAGCCCGAGGAGCGCCCGGGCCGCGAACAGGGTCCAGAAGCCGACCGCGAAGCCGGTCCACAGTGTCGCGACGCCCCACACCACGGTGATGACGAAGAGGGCCTTCCGCGGTCCGAACTTCTCGCTGATCGTGCCGCCGAAGACCTGCAGCAGCGCGTAGGGCAGTGAGAACGCGGACACGATCAGGCCCGCGGTGGCCTCGTTGAAGCCGAACTCCTCGGTGATGTGCGGCAGCGCCGTCGAGATGTTCGTCCGGTCGATGTACGAGATCGCGTACATGCAGCAGAGCAGGAGGAGCACTCGTCCGCGGATGCGTCCGCGGAACGGGGTGCCCTTCGTCGGTGCGGCGGGGGTCGCCGTCGTCATGGGGCCTCTTCGGGTGTGGCTCGTGCTGGCTCGTCGGGGACGTGCGGAGCGATCGGGTTGCTGAACGGACCGGACGCTATGCCCGCTGGTTATCAGCGGACTTGGAGGCTGCTTGGCGAGGACGATACGCCCAGGGCGAGCAGGGGCGCCGGTGTCAGGGGTGCCGACTACCGTTGCGGGCATGGGTGTTGCGATCGAACCGACCCGAGCGGTACGTCCGTTCGAGGTCATCAGCGAGTACACGCCGAGTGGCGACCAGCCCGCGGCCATCGCCGAGCTCGCCGGGCGCATCAACGCCGGTGAGACCGACGTCGTGCTGCTCGGTGCGACCGGTACGGGCAAGTCGGCGACGACCGCGTGGCTCATCGAGCAGGTGCAGCGGCCGACGCTCGTGCTCGCGCACAACAAGACCCTCGCCGCCCAGTTGGCGAACGAGTTCCGCAGTCTGATGCCGAACAACGCGGTCGAGTACTTCGTGTCGTACTACGACTACTACCAGCCCGAGGCGTACGTCCCGCAGACGGACACCTTCATCGAGAAGGACTCCTCGGTCAACGCCGAGGTCGAGCGGCTCCGGCACTCGACGACCAACTCGCTGCTCAGCCGGCGCGACGTCGTCGTGGTGTCGACGGTGTCCTGCATCTACGGCCTCGGCACACCCGAGCAGTACATGAACGCCTCGGTGGCACTGCACGTCGGGCAGACGATCTCGCGCGACCAGCTCGTGCGCAAGTTCGTCTCGATGCAGTACCAGCGCAACGACGTCGACTTCGCTCGCGGTACCTTCCGCGTGCGCGGCGACACCATCGAGATCATCCCGATGTACGAAGAGCACGCCATCCGGATCGAGATGTTCGGCGACGAGGTCGAAGCGCTCTCCTCCCTGCACCCGCTGACCGGCAACGTGATCAACGACCTGCCCGCCGTGTCGATCTTCCCGGCGTCGCACTACGTCGCCGACACCGACGTCATGCACCGCGCCATCGTCGACATCAAGGCGGAGCTCGCCGAGCGCCTGGCCGAGCTCGAGGGACAGGGCAAGCTGCTCGAGGCCCAGCGGCTCCGCATGCGCACCACGTTCGACATCGAGATGATGGAGCAGATCGGCTTCTGCTCGGGCATCGAGAACTACTCGCGGCACATGGACGGCCGCGTCGCGGGCGAGGCACCGCACTGCCTCATCGACTACTTCCCCGACGACTTCCTCATCGTCATCGACGAGTCGCACGTCACCGTGCCGCAGATCGGCGCGATGTACGAAGGCGACGCCTCGCGCAAGCGCACCCTCGTCGACCACGGGTTCCGGCTGCCGAGCGCGCTCGACAACCGTCCGCTGCGGTTCGAGGAGTTCCTCGACCGCGTCGGGCAGAAGGTCTTCCTGTCGGCGACGCCCGGTCGGTACGAGCTCGGCATCACGGACAGCGTCGTCGAGCAGATCATCCGCCCGACCGGCCTCGTCGATCCCGAGATCGTCGTGAAGCCGAGCGACGGCCAGATCGACGACCTGCTCGAGGAGATCAAGCAGCGCGTCGACAAGGACGAGCGCGTGCTCGTCACGACCCTGACGAAGCGCATGGCGGAAGAGCTGACCGACTTCCTCGGCAACGCCGGTGTGCGGGTGCGGTACCTGCACTCCGACGTCGACACGCTCAAGCGCGTCGAGCTCCTGACCGAACTGCGACAGGGCGTCTACGACGTGCTCGTCGGCATCAACCTGCTTCGAGAAGGCCTCGACCTGCCCGAGGTGTCCCTGGTGGCCATCCTCGACGCCGACAAGGAAGGCTTCCTGCGGTCGTCCACGTCGCTCATCCAGACGATCGGTCGCGCGGCCCGCAACGTGTCGGGCCAGGTGCTCATGTACGCCGACAAGATGACCGACTCGATGAAGACCGCGATCGAGGAGACCGATCGTCGTCGCGAGAAGCAGGTCGCGTACAACCTGGAGCGCGGCATCGACCCGCAGCCGCTCCGCAAGAAGATCGCCGACATCACCGAGGTGCTGCAGCGCGAGAACGACGACACCAAGGCGCTGCTGCAGGGTCGTCCCGGCGCCGACGGTCGCCGCTCGCCCACGCCCAACCTGAAGCGCGGCGGCATCGCGGGCGAGGGCGCGACCCAGCTCGAGGCGACGATCGGCGACCTCAACGACCAGATGCTGCAGGCGGCAGCGGAGCTGAAGTTCGAACTCGCCGCGCGACTCCGCGACGAGGTGCAGGACCTGAAGAAGGCGCTGCGGCAGATGGAGTCGGCCGGGCATGTCAGCTGAAGATCGCCGCACGGTCGTCGTCACCGGGGCGAGCGCGGGCCTCGGGTACCACGCGGCCGAGCAGCTCGCCGCGTCGGGGCACCGGGTCGTGCTCGCCACCCGCGACCGCGGTCGCGCAGCAGCAGCGGAACAGAGCATCCGGCGGCACGTGGACGGAGCGTCGTTGGCGCACGTGCACCTCGACCTCGCCGACCTCGACTCCGTCCGTGCCGCCGCTGACGAGCTCGCGGCCCTCGAACCGGACGGCGTCGACGCGATCGTGAACAACGCCGGCGTCGTCGGGGCCTCGACCCCGAGCACCACCGCACAGGGCACCGAGCTGCAGATCGGCACGAACCACCTGGGGCACTTCGCCTGGACGGCGCTGACGATGCCGCTGCTCGAACAGCGTGGCGGTCGCGTCGTGCACCTCGGGTCGATCGCACACCGGTGGGCCAGCCTCGACACGGGCGACCCGTTCCGCGTCGGCCACTACTCCAGCTACCGGCAGTACGGCCGCAGCAAGCTCGCGGTGATGCTGTTCGGCTTCGAACTTGCCCAGCGGTTGGCGGATGCGGGCTCGTCCGTCGCCAGCGTGGTCGCGCACCCCGGGTTGTCGCTCGACGCGCTCTCGCCGGAGCGCCCGGACGTCGCACCGTCACGCCCGGAACCCGCGTGGACCCGGCCGGCGCAGCGTCTGTACGCCCAGGGCAAGGACGCCGGTGCCGAACCCCTCGTGCACGCTGCGGTCGCCGCGGACGTGCGCTCGGGGGAGTACTGGGGCCCGGCCGGGTGGATGCAGCTGCGCGGACCCGCAGCCGTGGTCCGTGCCGAGCCGCGCGCCCACGACCGGACCGCCGCCGCTCGGCTCTGGACGGCCAGCGAGCGTCGTTCCGGGGTCGCGTTCGCTCTCGACGCACTCGTCTGACCACCGACTCGCGGGCGGATGTCGGACCCCTTTCGTAGAATCGACGGCGATGACAATCACCTCTGACCGCGGCACCGCGACCTCGGGCCGGAACGCCTTCGGCGAGCCGACCGACCCCCACCTCCCCGGCGTGACCGTCCCGACCGGCTCCTCGACGCTCAGCGTCCGCGGGGCCCGGGTGCACAACCTCCGGAACGTCGACCTCGAGATCCCCCGTGACTCCCTCGTGGTGTTCACCGGCCTGTCCGGATCCGGCAAGTCGTCGCTGGCCTTCGACACGATCTTCGCCGAGGGCCAGCGACGCTACGTCGAGTCCCTGTCCGCGTACGCCAGGCAGTTCCTCGGCCAGGTCGACCGGCCCGACGTCGACTTCATCGAAGGGCTGTCGCCCGCGGTGTCGATCGACCAGAAGTCGACGAACCGCAACCCGCGGTCGACGGTGGGCACGATCACCGAGGTCTACGACTACATGCGTCTGCTCTGGGCGCGCATCGGGGTGCCGCACTGCCCGACGTGCGGCGAGGTCATCAGCAAGCAGACCGTGCAGCAGATCGCCGACCAGCTCATGGAGTTCGAGTCCGGCACGCGCTTCCAGGTGCTCGCCCCGGTCATCTCCAAGAAGAAGGGCGAGTTCGTCGACCTCTTCCAGGAACTCGCGGCGTCCGGCTACGCCCGCGCGATCGTCGACGGTGAGCGCATCCAGCTCAGCGACCCGCCGAAGCTCAAGAAGCAGGTCAAGCACGACATCTCGGTGATCGTCGATCGTCTCGTGTCGAACGAGGACATCCTCGGTCGGCTCACCGACTCACTCGAGACGGCACTGCGCCTGACCGGTGGCACGGTCGGCATCGACCTGGTCGACCACGACGGTCCCGGTGCGGTGCGCACCTACTCCGAGAACCTGTCGTGCCCGAACAACCACCCGCTCGCGCTGACCGAGATCGAGCCCCGCACGTTCTCGTTCAACGCGCCGTTCGGCGCCTGCCCGGAGTGCTCCGGGCTCGGCACGCGCATGTCGGTGGACCCGGACCTGGTGCTCGGCGACCCCGATGCCTCGCTGCGCGACGGCGTCCTGCTGCCCTGGACCGGCGCGAGCGGGCTGTACTCGTACTTCGAGAAGCTCCTCGCCGGCCTCGGCAAGGACCTCGGGTTCACGCTCGACACCCCGTGGAGCCAGCTCGACGCCTCGGTGCAGGCCGCGATCTTGACGGGCAAGGACTTCCAGGTGTCGGTGTCCTGGCGCAACCGGTTCGGCCGCGAGATGCGCTACACCAGCGGGTTCGAGGGCGTCATGCCCTACATCGAGCGCAAGTTCGCCGAGGCCGAGTCGGACTCGCAGCGCCAGCGCTTCCAGGGCTACCTGCGCGAGGTCCCGTGCCCGGTGTGCGAGGGAACACGCCTCAAGCCCGAGGTCCTGGCGGTCACGGTCGACGGCCGCAGCATCGCCGACGTCACCGACATGTCCCTCGACAACGCGTACGCGTTCATGGACACCCTGACGCTCACCGACCGCGAAGCGCACATCGCCGCGGCGGTCCTGCGCGAGATCCGGGCGCGCCTCGAGTTCCTGCTCGAGGTCGGGCTGAACTACCTGACCCTGGCGCGCGGCGCCGGCGGGCTCTCCGGTGGCGAAGCACAGCGCATCCGTCTCGCGACGCAGATCGGCTCCGGCCTGACCGGGGTGCTGTACGTGCTCGACGAGCCGAGCATCGGGCTGCACCAGCGCGACAACCGCCGCCTCATCGACACCCTGGTCAAGCTCAAGGACCTCGGCAACACCCTGATCGTCGTCGAGCACGACGAGGACACCATCCGCACGGCCGACTGGGTCGTCGACATCGGCCCCGGGGCCGGCGTCAACGGCGGCAACGTCGTGCACTCGGGCTCGTACGAGGGCATCATCGCGAACCGCGAGTCGGTGACGGGGGACTACCTCGCCGGCCGTCGTGCGATCGACGTCCCCGCCGAGCGTCGCAAGGTCAACCTGAAGCGCACCATCAGCGTGCAGGGCGCACGGGCGAACAACCTCAAGACGATCGACGCCGACTTCCCGCTCGGGGTGTTCACCGCGGTCACCGGCGTGAGCGGGTCGGGCAAGTCCACCCTGGTCAACGACATCTTGTACAAGGTGCTCGCGAACCAGCTCAACGGCGCCCGGCACATCGCCGGCAAGCACACCCGCGTCAAGGGCCTCGACCAGCTGGACAAGGTCGTGCACGTCGACCAGGCCCCGATCGGCCGCACGCCGCGGTCGAACCCGGCGACCTACACGGGCGTGTTCGACCGGATCCGTCAGCTGTTCGCCGAGACACCCGAGGCGAAGACCCGTGGCTACCAGCCCGGTCGGTTCAGCTTCAACGTCAAGGGCGGCCGGTGCGAGAACTGCTCCGGCGACGGCACGATCAAGATCGAGATGAACTTCCTGCCCGACGTCTACGTCGCGTGCGAGGTCTGCGGCGGCGCGCGCTACAACCGCGAGACGCTCCAGGTCCACTACAAGGGCAAGAGCATCTCCGAGGTCCTGGACATGCCGATCAGCGAGGCGGCCGAGTTCTTCGAACCGATCTCCGCGATCCACCGGTACATGGCGACGCTCGTCGACGTGGGCCTCGGGTACGTCCGTCTCGGCCAGAGCGCGACCACGCTCTCCGGCGGCGAGGCACAGCGCGTCAAGCTCGCCACCGAGCTGCAGCGCCGCTCGAACGGCCGGACCGTCTACGTGCTCGACGAGCCGACGACGGGTCTGCACTTCGAGGACGTCCGCAAGCTGCTCATCGTGCTGCAGAGCCTGGTCGACAAGGGCAACACCGTCATCACGATCGAGCACAACCTCGACGTGATCAAGTCGGCCGACTGGGTCATCGACATGGGCCCAGAGGGTGGCGCCGGCGGCGGTACGGTGCTCGCGACCGGCACCCCTGAGCACGTGGCCGACGTGCCGGAGAGCTTCACGGGCGTCTTCCTGCGGGAGATCTTCGACGCACAGGACGCCCGGGTCGGCAAGCAGCAGGCGGTGGAGGCCCGCACGGCGAGCCGACCGGGCAAGTCGACCAAGCAGAAGGCGGGTGCACGGTAGGTGGCGGACACCGTCCCGTGGCGCCCGAAGGCGGGGGAGATCCCGACCGACCCGGGCGTCTACCGCTGGCGTGACGAGGCCGGCCGGGTGCTCTACGTCGGCAAGGCGAAGAACCTCCGCGCCCGGCTGAGCAACTACTTCGCACCGCTGCCGACGCTGCACGAACGCACCCGGCGCATGGTGCTGACGGCCCGCAGCGTGGAGTGGACGACGGTCGGCTCCGAGATCGAGGCACTGCAGCTCGAGTACACCTGGATCAAGGAGTTCGACCCGCCGTTCAACGTCAAGTTCCGTGACGACAAGTCGTACCCGTACATGGCGATCACCATGGCGGACGAGGCCCCACGGGTGATGGTCACGCGGAACCGGAAGATCAAGGGTGCGAAGTACTTCGGGCCGTACCCGAAGATCTGGGCGGTGCACGACACCATCGACCTGATGATCAAGGTGTTCCCGATCCGCACCTGCTCGGACTCGTCGTACAAGCGCGCGATGCAGACGGGCAAGCCCTGCTTCCCCGGGCAGATCGGCAAGTGCGGCGGTCCCTGCTCGCAGCGCGTCACCATCGAGGAGCACCGTGCGCTCGTCGAGGAGTTCGTGCGGTTCATGAACAGCTACGACCGCCGGGTGATCACCGAGCTGCGCCAGCGCATGGGCGCATCGGCCGATGCAATGCAGTACGAACAGGCCGCGAAGTTCCGCGACCAGGTCGAGGCGCTCGAGGCCGTGCTCGAGAAGTCCGCCGTGGTGCTCCGCGACTCGGTGGACCTCGACCTGTTCGGCATCGCCGAGGACGAACTCGCCGCCGCCGTCCAGCTGTTCTCGGTCCGTGGCGGGCGCATCCGCGGTGTCCGCGGGTGGGTCGTCGACAAGGAACTCGACATCTCGACCGGTGACCTGGTCGAGCAGATCGTGCAGGGCGTCTACGCCGACAACGAGCTCACGCCGGCCGCCGTCGCCGAGGAACCCCCGCGCGAGGTCGTGGTGCCGACCCTGCCCGAGGACGCCGACGCGCTGCAGCAGTGGCTCAGCGAACGACGGGGCGGCCGCGGCACGAAGCTCAGCACGGCGCAACGCGGTGACCGTGCCGGCCTGGCCCGCACGGCCGCGCAGAACGCCGCCCAGGCGCTGATGCTCTACAAGACGAAGCGGTCGGCCGACTACACGACGCGCTCCGCGGCCCTCGCCGACATCCAGGACGCCCTCGGCATGACCGAGGCCCCGCTCCGCATGGAGTGCTACGACATCTCGCACCTGCAGGGCACGAACGTCGTGGCGTCGATGGTGGTGTTCGAGGACGGCCTGCCCCGCAAGGACCAGTACCGCCGCTACACGATCGCCGAGACCACCGACGACACCGACAGCATGTACCAGGTGCTCACCCGGCGCCTGGCGCGCCTCGACGAGGACGCCGACCTGCCGGACGTCCCCGACGTGACGAGCGCCGAGGTGGTCGAGGGCTCCAAGCCCTCGAAGCGGTTCGCCTACCGGCCGCAACTGCTCATCGTCGACGGTGGACAACCCCAGGTGCAGGCCGCCAAGCGCGCGCTGGACGAAGCCGGGGTGCAGGACATCGCGCTGGTCGGCATCGCGAAGCGTCTCGAGGAGCTCTGGCTGCCCGACGACGACTTCCCGGTGATCATGCCGCGCAACTCCGAGGCGCTCTTCCTCATCCAGCGCATCCGCGACGAGGCGCACCGGTTCGCGATCACGCACCAGCGCACCCGCCGCAAGCGCGACGTGCGGTCCCGGCTGTCGGAGATCCCCGGGCTCGGGCCGTCGCGGGTGAATGCGCTGCTCAAGCACTTCGGATCCGTGGCACGGCTGCGCGAGGCCACGGCCGACGAGATCAGCGAGGTCAACGGTGTCGGTCCGGCGACCGCCGCGGCGGTCGTCACGAAGCTGCAGCAGACCCCGACGAGCGCGCCGGCCACCAGCACGGCGAGCCCGACGAGCGCGCCGGACGCCGAGACGGACCCGACGGACACCGCGGACATCGCGGACATCGCGGACATCGCGGAGGCTGCGGACGCAGCTCCACTCCGAGGAGGCCCGGTGCGGGTCCCAGACGTGACCCACGACGGTCCGCAGCTGCCCACGTGACGCATCCCGTGCCTCCCGACACCTGTCGGGCGATACCCTGGTCCCGCAGCCGAGACCTCCCCGGGCGACGCGCCCGGGCCGCCACGACGGAGCCCACTCCCAGATGACCGACAGCGCCACAGCGACCGCGCACGCGTCGCAGCACGACATCCTCATCGTCACCGGCATGTCCGGGGCCGGGCGTTCGACGGTCGGCAAGGCCCTCGAAGACCTCGGCTGGTACGTCGTCGACAACCTGCCGACGCAGATGCTGGCACCGCTCACCGAGCTGGCCGACCGCGCCGGCGAGAAGATCCCGAAGATCGCCACGGTCGTCGACGTCCGCGGCGGACGGTTCTTCACGGACCCGGAGCACGCGGTCGAACAGGTGCGGTCGACCACGTCCGCACGGGTCCGGGTGCTGTTCCTCGAAGCCACCGACGCCGTCCTGGTGCGGCGCTTCGAGCAGGTCCGACGACCCCACCCGCTCCAGGGCGAGGACACCCTGCTCGACGGCATCGCGCGCGAGCGGACACGGTTGGCTGGTCTGCGCGAGGCATCCGACATGGTGATCGACACCTCGGACCTCAACATCCACCAGCTCGCGAACACCGTCACCGAGCAGTTCGCCGACGATCACTTCGTGGGTGTTCAGGTGACGCTCATGAGCTTCGGGTTCAAGTACGGACTGCCCGCCGACGCCGACATGGTGGCCGACGTCCGGTTCCTGCCGAACCCCTACTGGGTCCCGGAACTCCGGGCCCACACGGGCCTCGACCAGCCCGTCTCGGACTACGTCCTGGCCCAGGCCGGAGCCCGTCCGTTCGTCGATCGGTACGTCTCCGTGCTCGAGCCGGTGCTCGAGGGGTACCAGCGCGAGAACAAAAGACACGCTACGATCGCCATCGGCTGTACCGGCGGGAAGCACCGCTCGGTCGCCATCGTCGCCGAGTTGGCGAACCTCCTCCGCGGGATGCCTGGCGTCGCCGTGCGTGTGAAGAACCGAGATCTCGGCCGGGAGTGACCGTCCCTCCGGCCGCTCCCCACGTACGTGCCGCCGGAATCGCGGGACCACCAGATGAACGTTAGGAATGATGCTGTGCCGTTGACTGCCGAGGTCAAGGACGAACTGGCCAGGGTCGCCGTGAACCGCAACACGGTCCGCGCCGCCGAACTGGCCACGATCCTCCGGTTCGCGGGTGGCCTGCACGTCATCTCGGGCCGCATCGCGGTCGAGGTGGAGCTCGACACCCGGATCATCGTGCACCGGGTCCGCAAGGACCTCGCCGAGCTGTACGGCGTCCGCAGCGAGGCGTCGGTGGGCTCGTCCGCGTCGTCCCGTCGTGGCACCCGCTACCTGGTCCGCGTGCTCGAGGCGGGGGAGACCCTCGCACGCCAGACCGGTCTGATGGACGCCCGTCGTCGCCCCGTCCGCGGGCTGCCGAACCGGCTCACCACGGGCAACCGCGAGGACCTCGCCGCGATCTGGCGCGGTGCGTTCCTCGCCTCCGGCACCCTGACCGACCCGGGCCGGGCCGCAGCGCTCGAGGTCACGTGCCCCGGCAACGAGGCCGCCATGGCCCTCGTCGGCGCCGCGTCGCGTCTCGGCGTCGCCGCGAAGGGCCGCGAGGTCCGTGGCGTCCACCGCGTCGTCATCCGCGACGGCGAGGCCATCGGCCAGATGCTCACGGTGATGGGCGCCGCCCGCACCACCGCCGACTGGGAGGAGATGCGGCAGCGTCGCGAGGTCCGTGCGACCGCGAACCGCCTCGTCAACTTCGACGACGCCAACCTCCGCCGTTCGGCGCAGGCCGCCGTCGCCGCCTGCGCCCGCGTCGAGCGCGCGCTCGAGATCCTCGGCGACGAGGTCCCCGACCACCTGCAGTACGCCGGCGCGCTGCGCCTGCAGCACCGCGACGCGTCGCTCGACGAGCTCGGCCAGCACGCCGACCCGCCCATGACGAAGGACGCCATCGCCGGTCGCATCCGCCGACTCCTCGCCATGGCCGACAAGCGCGCGTCCGACCTCGGCATCCCCGGGACGGAAGCGAGCGTCCCCGAGGAGCTCGAGGGCGTCTGAGACGGGTCGTCCGACCTGCATGACGGGAGGCGCGGTGCCAGCTGGCACCGCGCCTCCCGTCCGTTCTGTGGGGGCGCTCACGGGCCGCACCGACGTCGTTCCGGACGTTGCGGACGACCGTCCGGACGGACCGTCACACCGCACTGCCTGGCAGGGTCCGACTGCTAGGGTCGTTACGGCGACGTTACGGCGACGTTACGGGGCGTATCGTCCACCACACGCGGGCCCGACAGGGCCAGCGCCCTCCGAAAGCAGCGCCCCTCGGGCGCTCCACACCCACCAGGAGATCCATTGACCGTCAAGATCGGTATCAACGGCTTCGGCCGTATCGGCCGCAACTTCTTCCGGGCCGCCCTCGCGAAGGGCTCCGACCTCGAGATCGTGGCGGTGAACGACCTCACCGACAACGCCGCGCTGGCGAACCTGCTGAAGTTCGACTCCATCACGGGTCGTCTCGGCGTCTCCGTCGAGCTCGACGGCGACAACATCGTCGTCGACGGCAAGGCCATCAAGGTCCTCGCGGAGCGCGACCCCGCCAACCTCCCCTGGGGCGAGCTGGGCGTCGACATCGTCATCGAGTCGACCGGCTTCTTCACCAAGGCCGCCGATGCGCAGAAGCACATCGACGCGGGCGCCAAGAAGGTCATCATCTCCGCCCCGGCCACCGGTGACGACGTCACCATCGTCCTCGGCGTGAACGAGGACCAGTACGACCCGGCGAACCACAACATCATCTCGAACGCGTCGTGCACCACGAACAGCCTCGCGCCGCTCGCCAAGGTGTTCAACGACAAGTTCGGGATCGAGCGTGGCCTCATGACCACGATCCACGCCTACACCGCCGACCAGAACCTGCAGGACGGCCCGCACAAGGACCCCCGTCGTGCCCGTGCGGCCGCGCTGAACATCGTCCCGACCTCGACCGGTGCCGCCAAGGCCATCGGCCAGGTCATGCCGGAGCTCGCCGGCAAGCTCGACGGCTTCGCGCTCCGCGTCCCGGTCCCGACCGGCTCGATCACCGACCTCACCCTCGAGACCAAGTCCGAGGTCACCGTCGACGAGATCAACGCCGCGTACAAGGAGGCCGCAGAGGGCCCGCTCAAGGGCATCCTGCTCTACAGCGAGGACCCGCTGGTGTCGACCGACATCACGACGGACCCGCACTCCTCGATCTACGACTCCGGCCTGACCAAGGTCATCGGCGGTCTCGTGAAGATCACCTCGTGGTACGACAACGAGTGGGGCTACTCGAACCGTCTCGTCGACCTGACCGAGTACGTCGGCGAGCGTCTGTAACACATGGCCCTCCGCACCCTCGAGGACCTCGGCGACCTCGCCGGCAAGCGCGTCGTCGTCCGTTGTGACCTGAACGTCCCGCTCAAGGACGGCACCATCACGGACGACGGCCGCGTGCGGGCGTCCCTGACGACCCTCAACACCCTCATCACCGCCGGCGCGCGCGTCATCGTGATCTCCCACCTGGGCCGCCCCGACGGGGAACCCAAGCCGGAGTTCTCGCTCGCGCCGGTCGGCCAGCGGCTCTCCGAGCTGCTCGGCAAAGAGGTCACGTTCGTCGGCGAGACCGTCGGCGACGAGGCGACCGCAGCCGCCGGGGCCCTCGAGGACGGCGACGTCCTGCTGCTCGAGAACCTCCGGTTCAACCCGGAGGAGACCTCGAAGGACGCTGCCGCGCGCTCCGCGTTCGCGGACCGCATCGCGGCACTCGGTGACGCCTTCGTCTCCGACGGCTTCGGTGTCGTGCACCGCAAGCAGGCCTCGGTCTACGAACTCGCGTCCGCGCTGCCCAGCGCAGCCGGTTCGCTCATCGAGACCGAACTGCGGGTGCTCGAGCGCCTGACCTCCTCGCCAGAACGGCCGTACACGGTCGTGCTCGGTGGCTCGAAGGTCAGCGACAAGCTCGGCGTCATCGACCACATCCTGCCCAAGGTCGACACGCTGTGCATCGGCGGCGGCATGCTCTTCACCTTCCTCGCGGCCCAGGGCCACGGAGTGGCGAAGTCGCTGCTCGAAGCCGAACAGCTCGACGTCGTCCGCGAGTACCTCTCGCGGGCGAAGGAGCTCGGCGTGACGATCGACCTGCCGACCGACGTCGTGGTGGCCTCCGGGTTCTCCGCCGACGCGGCGCACGAGACGGTGGCGGCCGACGCGATCGAGTCGTCGTCGTTCGGCACTGACGGCATCGGCCTCGACATCGGCCCGGAGACGGCGGCGCGGTTCGCGTCGGCGGTGTCCGGTTCGAAGACGGTGTTCTGGAACGGTCCGATGGGCGTGTTCGAGTTCCCGGCCTTCGCCGCCGGCACGAAGACCGTCGCCAAGGCCCTGACCGAGGTCGACGGCCTCGGTGTCGTCGGCGGTGGCGACTCCGCCGCTGCGGTCCGCTCGCTCGGCTTCTCGGACGACCAGTTCGGGCACATCTCGACCGGTGGCGGTGCGAGCCTCGAGTTCCTCGAGGGCAAGTCGCTTCCCGGTCTCGAAGCACTGGGGTGGTCCGCATGACCCGCACGCCGTTGATCGCCGGCAACTGGAAGATGAACCTGGACCACCTCCAGGCCATCGCCACGGTCCAGAAGCTCGCGTGGACCCTGAAGGACGCCCGCCACGACTTCGACGACGTCGAGGTCGCGGTGTTCCCGCCCTTCACCGACTTGCGGAGCGTGCAGACGCTCATCTCGGCCGACAAGCTGCCGATCCACTTCGGTGCGCAGGACCTGTCGCAGTACGACTCCGGTGCCTACACCGGCGACGTCTCCGGCGCGTTCCTGTCGGCGCTCGACGCGCAGTACGTCATCGTCGGACACTCCGAGCGGCGCACGCTGCACGGTGAGACCGACGAGGTCGTCGCGGCCAAGACCGCCGCGGCCGTCAAGCACGGCCTCGTGCCGGTCGTCTGCGTCGGCGAGACCGGTGAGCAGCGCGAACAGCGCGGCGCCGGCGTCGTGCCGGTCGAGCAGCTCCGCGTCGTGCTCGACGCCGTGCAGCCGTCCGACATCGTCGTCGCCTACGAGCCCGTCTGGGCGATCGGTTCCGGCCAGGCGGCCACCGCGGAGCAGGCGCAGGACGAGTGCGCCGCGATCCGTCGCGGCATCGCTGCTGCCTGGGGCGACCAGGCCGCTGCCGACACGCGCGTCCTGTACGGCGGTTCGGTAAAGTCCGGCAACATCGCCGGGTTCCTCCGTGAGCCCGACATCGACGGCGCCCTCGTCGGCGGCGCATCCCTCGACGTGCAGGAGTTCGCGGCGATCGCCCGGTTCCGCCAGCACGTCGGGCTGTAGCCACACCGGCTGGCGTCGGGCTGTAGTCCGCACCACTCCCGTCCGTGTACCGGCCGTGCCCCGCGCGGCCGGTACACTGGTACGGCTGACTGACACGAAAGGTACGTCGTGGCGATACTCTCCGTCGTGCTGCAGGTCCTGCTCGCAATCACGAGCCTCCTGCTCACGCTCCTCATCCTCCTGCACAAGGGCCGCGGTGGCGGCCTCTCCGACATGTTCGGTGGCGGCGTGACGAGCAACCTCGGGGCGTCCGGCGTCGCCGAGCGCAACCTCAACCGCATCACGGTGATCCTCGGTCTGGTCTGGATCGTCTCCATCATCGTGCTCGGTCTCATCAACAAGTTCACGGCGGGGGTCTGATCCATGGCTAGCGGAGGCAGTGCAATCCGAGGGTCCCGCGTCGGCGCCGGACCGATGGGCGAACAGGACCGTGGGGTCCAGGCCGAGCGTGTGGCGATCTCGTACTGGGACGCCCTCGGCAACGAGGTCGTGCGGTACTTCGCCGCCAACCTCCCGGACGAAGAGATCCCCGAGACGGTCGATTCGCCGTCGAGCGGGCTCCCCGCCGGGCGCGACAAGGAGAACCCTCCCGTGGTCTCCAAGACGGAGCCATACAAGACGCACCTCGCGTACGTGAAGGAGCGTCGGACTGAGGAAGAGGCAGCGCAGCTCCTCGAGGACGCGCTCCAGCAGCTCCGCGAGCGTCGCGGTACCGCGGCCAAGAAGGCGTAGCGCACACACACTGACGAAGGCCCCCGCACCGCGATGGTGTGGGGGCCTTCGTGAGTCGCGGGCGCGGGTGGCAGTGCTCACCGCGCGGGGGCTTACTCGCCGAGTGGTCACGACGCGCCGTGCGCGGCTCGCGGTGGTGGCACGTTCTGTCGCCTGCGACGCCCGCAGCCGACAGCTCTTGACCGCTCGGCGTCGTGTCGGCGGGGTGTCGCAATCGTTCGGTTGCCGGGTGCCGCGCGGAGAGCCGGCTCGCCGAGTGGTCACGACATGCCGCGTGCGGTTCGCTGCGGCGGCGGGTTCTGTCGCCCGGGCCCGCGTTCAGGCGACACTTCTTGACCGCTCGGCGCCGGCGAGCGGGTGTGGGGCGGCGGTGGGAGCGGTGAAAGCGACCACAGACGGACGGGAGGCCCGGTGCCAGCTGGCACCGGGCCTCCCGTCAGGCAGGACGCGCGTCTAGTACGTCGACGCGATGAGGTTCTCGGGGACGTCGCGCGCGGCGTCCTGGTCCACGAAGAACACGGTGCGCTTGCGACCCTGGACGCCGCCGACGGGGACGTCCTCGACGGAGGCGCCCGCCAGGGCGAGCCCGAGGACCGACGCCTTCTCGGCGCCGGACAGGATGACCCACACGCGCTGCGAGGCGTTGATCACCGGGTAGGTGACCGTCAGCCGCTGCGGCGGCGGCTTGGGGGAGTCGTCGACCGACACCACGGCGCGGTCGGTCACCGTGAGCTGCGGGAACTCGGGGAAGAGCGACGCGGTGTGCCCGTCGGGGCCGACACCGAGCAGCGTGATGTCGAAGCGCGGAGCGACGGCACCCTCGTACGCGGCGTCCTGCAGTTCGCGCTCGTACTGCAGCGCGGCCGCTTCGATGTCGATGCCGGCGTCGGACGCGGGCATCGGGTGGATGTTCGACTCCGGGATGTCGACGTGGTCGAAGAAGTCGGTCTGCGTCCCCGTGGTGTTGCGGTCGGCGTCACCGGCCGGCACCCAGCGCTCGTCGACCCACCAGACGTGGACCTTCGACCAGTCGACGCTCTCGCGCGCCGGCGACTGGCCGATGGCGGCGAGGACGAGGGACGACACCGAGCCACCGCTGATCGCGATGTCGGCACGCTCCTGCTCGTCGAGCACGTCGATGATCTTGGTGATGAAGCGTGCGGCGACCGAAGCGCCGAGGGCCTGCTTGTCCGGGTGCACGAGCACCCGCCGTTCGTTGGTCACGTGACTCCCGTGTTCGTGGCGGCCGACCGGTCGTACGACCGCCTTCGGTCCGGTCGGGCCGCCTGCACCAGACAGACGACCCGACCGTTGTGGGGTGCTCAGCGGGCGATGGTCTCGCGCAGCTGGGGAACCCCGTGCTTGACGACGTCTCCGAAGAGGACGTCCGGGTCGAGTCTACGGAGTTCCTCGGCCAGGCAGTCACGCAGGTTGCGGCGTGGCAGCGACAGGTCGTGCGTGGGCTGACCGGGCATCGAGAGCGTCGCGACGTCCACCAGGGAACGCTCGAGGTCGATGGTGCCCGACTCGCGCACGAGCTTGACGCCGTGGATGCCGCTCGAGCCGGTCGCACGCGGCGACGTGGTGACCGTCACCGGCACCTCGAGCTGGAGCTGCAGCCACGCGGCGAGCAGGATCGTCGACGGGCTGTCCGACGCGCCCGTCACCTCGACGCCCGTGATGGGCTCGTACGGCGGCTGGTCGAGCGCCGCGGCGAGCTGGTTCCGCCACAGGGTCAGTCGGGTCCACGCGAAGTCGGTGTCGCCCGGAACGTACGAGGCACCGAGGGCCTCGATCGCGCCGTTCGGGTCCTTCTGCGCGGCGGCGTCGGTGATCCGGCGCTGGGCGATGCGGCCCAGTGCCGAGGCCGACGGCTGCGACGGCGCGGTCTGCGGCCACCAGGCCACGACCGGGGCGTCCGGCAGGAGCAGGCCCGTGACCAGGCTCTCCTCGTCGGTCGCGGTCTCGCCGTAGGCGCGGAGGACGATGACCTCACTGGCGCCCGCGTCGCTGCCCACGCGGATCTGCGCGTCGAGACGGCCAGGCGACTTCGTGTCGCCGTCGTTCTTCGACACGATGATCACGCGCATCGGGTGCTCGCGGGACGCCTCGTTCGCCGCCTCGATCGCCTCTTCCTCGTGGCCGAGGGCCGTCGAGATGATCAGCGTCAGGACACGACCGAGGGCGACGGCGCCGCCCTCTTCGCGGATGTGGACGAGCTTCTTCTGGATCTTCGAGACCGTGGTGTTCGGCAGGTCGATCTTCATGGACGCCTCCAGGTCCGGCCGTCGCGGGCGAGCAGGGCATCGGCGGACGCCGGACCCCACGTGCCGGGACGGTACTGCTCGGGCTGGCCCTGCGTGGCCCAGAACTCCTCGATCGGGTCGAGGATCTTCCAGGACAGCTCGACCTCCTGGTGCCGCGGGAACAGCGGCGGGTCACCGAGCAGCACGTCGAGGATGAGTCGCTCGTACGCCTCGGGGGACGCCTCGGTGAAGGCGTGGCCGTAGCCGAAGTCCATCGTCACGTCGCGCACCTGGGTGCCGACGCCGGGGACCTTCGAGCCGAACCGGAGCGTGACGCCCTCGTCCGGCTGGACGCGGATCACGAGCGCGTTCTGCCCGAGGGGGGACTGCGAGTTGCCGTAGACGTCCTCGGGGACGCGCTTGAAGACGATCGCGATCTCGGTCACACGGCGCCCGAGCCGCTTACCGGCGCGCAGGTAGAACGGGACGCCCTGCCAGCGACGGGTCGCGATGTCGAGCTTGATCGCCGCGTACGTCTCGGTGCCGGACTCGGGGTTCATCCCGGCCTCGTCGAGGAACCCGAGCACCTTCTCGCCGCCCTGCCAGCCGCCGGCGTACTGTCCACGCGCCGTGGCGGTCGACAGGTCCTCGGGCAGCCGCACGGCGGACAGCACCTTCTCCTTCTCGGCGCGCAGGTCGGCGGCCTTGAACGAGACGGGCTCCTCCATCGCGGTGAGCGCGAGGAGCTGCAGCAGGTGGTTCTGGATGACGTCGCGCGCCGCGCCGATGCCGTCGTAGTACGCGGCACGTCCCGCGACGCCGATGTCCTCGGCCATCGTGATCTGCACGTGGTCGACGTAGTTCGAGTTCCAGATGGGTTCGTACATCTGGTTCGCGAACCGGAGCGTCAGCAGGTTCTGGACGGTCTCCTTGCCGAGGTAGTGGTCGATGCGGAACACGTCGTCGGGCGCGAAGACGCTCTCGACGATCGCGTTCAGCTCGCGCGCGGTGCGGAGGTCGGAGCCGAACGGCTTCTCGACGACCACGCGGCTCCACGAGCCCTCGCGCTTCGCGGTGAGGCCGGACAGCTTCAGCTGCTCGGTCACCACCGGGAACATCTTCGGCGGGATGGACAGGTAGAACGCGTGGTTGCCCAGCGTTCCGCGCTCGGTGTCCAGGTCGTCGACGGTCTGCTTGAGCTGCAGGAACGCCTCGGGGTCGTCGAACGAGCCCTGGACGAAGCGGATGCCCTGTTCGAGCTGACGCCAGACGTCCTCGTCGAACGGGGTGCGGGAGTGCTCCTTGACGGCGTCGTGCACGAGCTGGGAGAAGTCTTGGTCCTCCCAGTCGCGACGGGCGAAGCCGACGAGCGCGAACCCCGGGGGCAGGAGCCCCCGGTTGGCCAGGTCGTAGACCGCCGGCATCAGCTTCTTGCGTGACAGGTCGCCCGTCACGCCGAAGATGATGAGCGTGCTCGGTCCCGCGATCCGGTTCAGTCGACGATCCGTCGGCAGCCGGAGCGGGTTGTGCTCCGGGGTGATTGCCACCGGTGACATGAGTCGGTGAACTCCTTACGAGTCAGTGGGAGACGGCGGAGGCGATGGCCGCGGTGGCGGCGCGCACGTCCGACGTCGTGAGGGTGAGGACCGGGCGGCCGTGCTGCGCGAGGACACTCGCGTCACCGGCTGCCTGGGCCTGGAGGAGCTGGCCGAACGTGAACGGCCGGCCCGGGATCGCCAGGTCGTCCGGTTCGTCCGCCACGATCTGCAGGAACACTCCCGTGGCGGGTCCGCCCTTGTGGTACTGCCCGGTCGAGTGCAGGAACCGCGGGCCGTACCCGAAGGTGACCGGCCGACGCGTGCGCGCCGCCAGGGCGTCGCGGAGCGTCTCGAGGTCACGGTTCGTGGTGCGGTCGACGTACGCCTGCACCGCCACGTAGCCGGTGGCGTCCAGTTCGGACAGGAGGCCCGTCACGGCTTCTGCGAGCGTCGTCCCGACCGCCAGTCCGGGCGTCGCGGAGACGGCGATGCCGTCCTCGGTGAACGCGGGGTCCGCAGGCGCGGGACGGTCGTCGAGCAGCGCACGGGTCGCGACCTTGGCGGCCTCGACGTCGGGCTGGTCGAACGGGTCGATGCCGAGCAGCCGCCCGGCGACGGCGACGGCGTACTCCCAGACGAGGATCTGACCACCGAGCGTCCCGGTGATCTCGACCTCGCCCTCGGCGACGTGGCGCTCGTCCTCGCGCGAACCGACCAGGCGGATGACCTGGACGTCCGGCAGGGCTGCGGAGACCTCGGGGGAGTCGGCGTGCAGCACGACGGGCAGCAGGCCACGTCCGCTCTTGCCGGTCGACTCCGCGATCAGCTGCTCCACCCAGTCGCCGAACCCGACGATGTGGGTGCCGTCCGGCACGATGGCGATCTTGTCGCGCAGCGGGTCGGTGCCGGCGAGGACCGCACCGAGCACGAGCCCGGGGTTCTCGTCGAGGTCGACCGACAGCAGCGCGGAGATGGCGTCGGCCTCGTCCAGCAGCTCGGCGATGTCCGCTCCGGCGAGACCGGAGGGCACCAGCCCGAACGCGGTGAGCGCCGAGTAGCGGCCGCCGACGGTCGGGTCGGCGGTGAAGACCCGGTAGCCGGCGTCGATCGCGGCGGCCTCGAGCGCGGAGCCCGGGTCGGTGACGACGACGATGCGGCCGGTGGGGTCGATGCCCGCGTCGCGGAACGCCTGCTCGTAGACGCGGCGCTGGGAGTCGGTCTCGAGCGTGGAGCCGGACTTCGACGAGACGACGAGCACGGTGCGCTCGAGGTCCGTCGTGACGGCGGCGCGGATCTGCGCGGGATCGGTCGAGTCGAGCACCGTCAGCGGGACGCCGGCGGTGCGCGTGATGACCTCCGGCGCGAGCGACGAGCCGCCCATGCCGGCGAGGACGACGTGGTCGACCCCTTCGGCACGGAGCGACTCGCGCAGCGCGGCGATCTGGGCGACGAGCGGGCGGGAGACCGAGACGGCCTCCACCCAGCCGAGGCGCTTGGACGCCTCGGCCTCGGCATCCGGTCCCCACAGCTCGGGGTCCTGGGCGGTGATGCCCGAGGCCACCAGGTCAGCGACGAGCCCCGGGACCACCGAGTCGATGGCCCGCGCGGCATCGCCGCTGGCAGCGATGGAAACCGTCACTACTTGGCGCCCTCGAGCGCGGTCTTCACGGTGTCGACGAGCTCGCCCCACGAGACGTTGAACTTGTCCACGCCCTCCTTCTCGAGCAGCGCCACGACGTCGTCGTAGTCGATGCCCTGCGCGGCGAGCTGGTCGAGGACCTGCTGCGCGGCGTCGAAGGTGCCGGCGATGGCGTCGCCGTGGATCTCACCGTGGTCGAACGTGGCGTCGAGCGTCTTGCCCGGCATCGTGTTCACGGTGTTCGGGGCGGCGAGCTCGGTCACGTAGAGCGTGTCGGGCAGCGACGGGTCCTTGACGCCGGTCGAGGCCCAGAGCGGACGCTGCGTGTTCGCACCGGCCTCGAGCAGGCCGAGGGCGCGCTCGGAGGCGAACGCCTCGGTCCAGACCTGGTAGGCGAGCTGCGCGTTGGCGATGCCGGCCTTCGACTTCAGGGCCGTGGCCTCGTCGGTGCCGACGGCGTCCAGGCGCTTGTCGATCTCCGAGTCGACGCGCGACACGAAGAACGAGGCGACCGAGTGGATCTTCGACAGGTCGTGGCCGGCGGCCTTGGCCTTCTCGAGCCCACCGAGGTAGGCGTCGATGACGGCGCGGTAGCGCTCGAGCGAGAAGATCAGGGTGACGTTGACGGAGATGCCGGCGCCGATGACCTCGGTGATGGCCTCGAGACCCTCGACCGTTGCGGGGATCTTGATGAGGACGTTCTCGCGGCCGACCTTCTCGAACAGGAACTTGGCCTGCTCGATGGTCTTGGCGGTCTCGTGGGCGAGGCCCGGCTCGACCTCGATCGAGACGCGGCCGTCGAAGCCCTTGGTCTCGTCGTAGATCGGCTTGAAGACGTCGGACGCGTTGGCGACGTCCTGCGTGGTGATCTCGAAGATCGCCTCGGTCACATCGGTACCGGCAGCGGCCAGCTCCTTGACCTGAGCGTCGTAGCGCTCGCCCTTGGCGAGGGCCGACGCGAAGATCGTCGGGTTGGTGGTCACGCCGACGACGTTCTTCTGCGCGATGAGGTCGGTGAGCTTGCCGGTCTCGAGGAGCTCGCGGGACAGGTCGTCGAGCCAGATGCTCACGCCGACCGCGGAGAGGGCGGCAGTGGGGGTGTTCTCAGCCATGTGTTTCTCTTCTTTCCTTCATCGGCCTGATGGCCGGGGTCTGGGGGACCGGGGGCGCGTGGCGGAGCCGAACCGCGCCTCCCGGCAGAAGGGCCGGATCCGGCGAACCGGACCCGGCCCCTGCGGGTCAGGAAGCCGCGATGGATTCCTTCGCGGCGGCCACGACGTGTTCCGTCGTGAAGCCGAACTCCTTGAAGAGCGTCTGGTAGTCGGCCGAGGCACCGAAGTGCTCGATCGAGACGCTGCGGCCCTTGTCGCCGACGATGTCGCGCCAGCTCATGGCGATGCCGGCCTCGACCGACACGCGAGCGGTGACGTCCTTCGGGAGCACCTGGTCCTGGTAGTTCTCGGACTGGGCGCGGAACCACTCGATGGACGGTGCGCTCACGACGCGGGCGTTGATGCCCTCGCCCTTGAGCTGCTCACGGGCCTCGACGGCGATCTGGACCTCGGACCCGGTCGCGATGAGGATCACGTCCGGGGTGCCGTTCGGCGCCTCGGCCAGGATGTACGCACCCTTGGCGACGTTCTTCGCCGAAGCGAAGACCTCACCGGAGGCGTCGCCCTCGCCACGCTCGAACACCGGCAGGTTCTGACGGCTCAGCGCGATGCCGGCCGGGCGGTCGGTGTGCTTGAGCATCTCGAGCCAGGCGTACGCGACCTCGTTGGCGTCGGCGGGGCGGACCACGTCGAGACCCGGGATCGCACGGAGCGACGAGACCTGCTCGATCGGCTGGTGCGTCGGGCCGTCCTCGCCGAGGGCGACGGAGTCGTGGGTCCAGACGTAGATCGCCGGCGCGCCCATGAGCGCGGCGAGACGGACCGCCGGACGCATGTAGTCGCTGAAGATCAGGAACGTGCCGCCGAAGGGGCGGGTGTTCCCGTGCAGGACGATGCCGTTGAGGATCGAGCCCATGGCGTGCTCGCGGATGCCGAAGTGCAGCACGCGGCCGTACGGGTCGGTGCTCCACGTCGACGTCGAGGCCTCGGCCGGACCGAAGGACTTGGCGCCCTCGATCGTGGTGAGGTTCGACTCGGCGAGGTCGGCCGAGCCACCCCAGAACTCGGGCATCAGCGGCGCGATGGCGTTGATGACCTTGCCGGAGGCGGCACGGGTCGAGACGGCCTTGTCGGTCGGGAAGACCGGCAGTGCTGCCTCGAGGTCCGCGGGGAGTTCCTTGGCGTTGACGCGGTCGAACAGCGCCTTCTTGTCGGCGTTGGCAGCAGCCCACGCGTCGAAGGTCTTCTGCCACTCGGCGTGCTGCGCCTGGCCCTTGGCGACGGCGCCGCGGGTGTACTCGAGGACCTCGGGGGCGACCTCGAAGGTCTTCGCGGTGTCGAAGCCGAGGACCTCCTTGAGGCCCTTGATCTCGTCGGCACCGAGCGCCGAACCGTGGATCTTGCCGGAGTTCTGCTTGGTCGGCGACGGCCAGCCGATGATCGTCTTGAGGACGATGAGCGACGGCTTGTCGGTGACCTGCTGGGCGGCCTCGATCGCGGCGTGGAGCTCCACGGCGTCCTCGGAGTACTCGCCGGTCTTCTTCCAGTCGACGATCTGGACGTGCCAGCCGAGCGCCTCGTAGCGCTCGGGGACGCTCTCCGAGAACGCGATGTCGGTGTTGTCCTCGATCGAGATCTGGTTCGAGTCGTAGAACGCGATCAGGTTGCCGAGCTGCTGACGGCCGGCGAGCGAGCCCGCCTCGTTCGTCACGCCCTCCTGCATGTCGCCGTCACCGGCGATCACGTAGGTGAAGTGGTCGAACGGCGACTGGCCGGCCGGGGTCTCCGGGTCGAACAGGCCGCGCTCGAAGCGCTGGGCGTAGGCGAAGCCGACCGAGGACGCGAGGCCCTGGCCGAGCGGGCCGGTGGTGATCTCGACACCGTCGGTGTGGCCGTACTCCGGGTGACCCGGGGTCTTCGAGCCCCACTTGCGCAGGTGCTGCAGGTCGTCGAGCTCGAGGCCGTAGCCGTGCAGGTAGAACTGCACGTACTGCAGGATCGAGGCGTGACCGGCGGAGAGGATGAAGCGGTCGCGGCCGATCCAGGTGGAGTCGCTCGGGTCGCGACGCATCACCTTCTGGAAGAGCAGGTGTGCGAGCGGCGCGAGGCTCATCGCGGTGCCGGGGTGACCGTTGCCGGCGGCCTCGACCGAGTCGGCGGCGAGAACGCGGGCCGTGTCGACGGCCTTCCGGTCGATGGCGTCCCAGGTGAATTCAGCCACTTGGATGTTGACCCTTCTTGATGCGACATGTGCGAGGGCTCGTGCCATCGCACGGACATGTGGCCATCCCGGGGCCGAGTCGTGTCGCCGTCTAGCGGCGGCCGACCGGCTCATCGCGGCCGACGTCATCGGGGCGCGCACTGCGGGAGGGCAGGTCCAGCATAGTGACCAGCCACTCAGAAGGGGTTCAGGTGACGCCCGATGTTCACGAGTCGGGTCACCCGGGCCCTCGTCCGCCGGGCGTGTCGTGCTCCGCGGCCCGTCGTTCTGCACGGGATGTCTGCACGGGATGGGGGAGCGGGGCGTCATCGCGGCGCTTCCATCACGTAAACTGTCGACGACCCGTGGACATTCCGGGTCAGCGCATGCCCGGACGCCGCCGCAGTCGTCCACCGAGTGTGCGAGCTGATGCGAACAGACTGAGGTTCCCTTGCCGACTGCCACCGTGACCAGGCCCGACACCGATCGACCCCGATCGACGCTGTCCCGCAAGGTCCGTGCGTACGTCTCGTTGACCAAGCCGCGGGTCATGGAGCTGCTGCTCGTGACCACCGCGCCGACCATGTTCCTGGCCGAGCGTGGCGTGCCGGACCTCTGGCTCGTGTTCTGGACGATGCTCGGCGGGGCGATGTCCGCCGGTTCGGCGTCGGCCTTCAACTGCTACATCGACCGTGACATCGACCGCCTGATGAAGCGGACGAGCACCCGCCCGCTGGTGACCGGTGAGCTCTCGGACCGCGAAGCCCTCGTGTTCTCGTGGATCCTCGGCGTCCTGTCGACGGCGGTGCTCGGGTTCCTGGTGAACTGGCTCGCCGCGGCCCTGAGCGTCATCGCGATCCTCATCTACGTGTTCGTCTACACGCTGTGGCTCAAGCGCCGCACCCCGCAGAACATCGTGTGGGGCGGCTCGGCCGGCTGCATGCCCGTGCTCATCGGGTGGGCGGGCGTCACCGGCTCCCTCACCTGGGCCCCGGTCATCCTCTTCATGGTCATCTTCCTCTGGACGCCGCCGCACTACTGGCCGCTGTCGATGAAGTACCGGGACGACTACGACGCCGCCGACGTCCCGATGCTCGCCGTGGTCCGCGGTCGCACCGTCGTCGGCCTGCAGGTCGTGCTGTACGCCTGGGCGACGCTCGTCTGCTCGCTCCTGCTCATCCCCGTTGCGCACATGGGGCCGCTGTACACCGTGGTCGCACTGGCCGGTGGCATCTGGTTCGTCGTCGAGTCGCACCGGCTGTACTCGCGGGCGATCCAGCACGTCGAGCACGTGCAGCCGATGCGTGTGTTCCACAGCTCGATCACGTACCTGACGCTGCTCTTCATCGCCGTGGGCATCGACCCGCTGCTGCCGCAGGTCTTCACCTTCTAGTCACTGCGGGCCGCCACTGGGCGACGTCGTACGACGAACTCGATGTCGTACGGCGTCGCCTTCGTCGTTGGTGCGCGTGCGCGACGGTTGCGCGCGCGGGGATGCGACGTCCTCGACGTCGTACGACGTCGAGGACGTCGTTGCGGGTCAGTACGGGACCTGGCGCGGCCGTGGACGTGCCCACAGGGCAGCCGGGAGGCGCGGGGCGGGGCCGCCACGGGCCTCCCGGCCGCCCCGTGCGTACGTGGGCGCGGGGCGCACGCGTTCTGCGACGATCCACCGGTCGATCGTCGCGTGGACTGACGGACCATGCGCACGTACCCGATGCGTGTGCAACGAACGACACCCCACGAGTCGATCGACTCGTGGGGTGTCGCAGATCGGGTGTGGCGCGTGCGACGCGCCCGGGCGTCAGGCGGCGTCGAGTGGTTCGCGCACGGTCTCGCGACCGGCGCTGGCGCGCGTGGCGAGCACGACCGCCGTGGTGGCTCCGACGAGCAGCCCGGCGAGCACCATGTGCGTGCCCACCAGCCCGACGGGCAGGCCGGTGCGGGCCTGGGTCAGACCGACGGCGATCTGCAGGAACTCGACGACGAGCAGCAACAGCGCCCACTTGCTCGAGATCCGGAGCCGGACGGCGCCGACGACGAGCACGAGGGTCAGCGCGAACAGGGCGTACGCGGGCCAGGCGTGCACGTGCTCCATGACCGCGGGGTCGAAGCCCGTGCGGTGCAGCATTCCGCCGTCGACGGCCTCGTCGGCACCGGCGTGGGGGCCGCTGCCGGTCGTCAGGATGCCGACGAGCACGGTGACCACGACGGCGGCGACCGTGCCGCGGACGACGCCGGTGTACCAGCCGGGAACGAGGCGGTGGCTGGTGCGGGGGCCGTGCATCGTCCGGTAGACCAGGGCCGCGGTGACCGAGGTCAGGGCGGCGGACACCACGAAGTGCAGCCCGACGACGAACGGGTTGAGGTTCGTGAGCACGCTGAGCCCGCCGATGACGGCCTGGACCGGGATCGCGACGCCCTGAGCGAACGCGAGCCAGAACAGTTCGGGGCGCGTGCGGAGCATCCGGACGACCGCCAAGAACATCGCGATCGCCACGATGACGAGCACGAAGGTGAGCAGTCGGTTGCCGAACTCGATGATCCCGTGGATGCCCATCTCGGGCGTTGAGACGAGCGAATCGGCCGTGCACTTGGGCCAGGTGGGGCATCCGAGGCCCGACGCGGTCAGGCGGACGAGGCCGCCGGTGCCGATCAACACGACCTCGACCACGAACGAGGCCCACGCCAGCGCGATGACCCGGCGGTCGACGACCCGGGGGAGCGACCACCACCGTGCGGTCCGGAGATCCTGGTCGACGGGGGGTCCGACGCGAGTCACGAGGGTGGTGCCTTCCTGTTGTTCCGTGCAGTGAACCTGTAGGATTCGAGGGTTCAGCAGCAGTCAAGTCTAGGCAGGCGCCGGCTCCGAATGGGCCGAGATCGCCGATCGATCCAGGGACTGCGTGGAACCATTGTCGTTGCGAGGGAGCAGCACCGTGTCCGCCTGTCGGCGGTCTGCGGTGGAATGGCGTCCAGACGCCACGGGTTGACACCTGAAGACGCTGCCCCGCGAGAAGGAAACGAGGAGACCATGTCCGACGTGCTCATCGACCGTCCCGAGCTCGAAGGGCTCGGGCAATACGAGTTCGGCTGGTCCGACTCCGACTCGGCCGGGGCCTCGGCCCGCCGTGGGGTCTCGGACGAGGTCGTCACCGACATCTCGAACCTCAAGCACGAGCCCGAGTGGATGCTCAAGAACCGGCTCAAGGGCCTGCAGCTCTTCGGCCGCAAGCCGATGCCGACGTGGGGTGCCGACCTGACGGGCATCGACTTCGACAACATCAAGTACTTCGTGCGCTCCACCGAGAAGCAGGCGCAGTCGTGGGAGGACCTCCCCGAGGACATCCGCGCGACCTACGAGAAGCTCGGCATCCCCGAGGCCGAGCGCCAGCGCCTCGTCGCCGGTGTCGCCGCGCAGTACGAGTCCGAGGTCGTGTACCACCAGATCCGCGAGGACCTGGAGCAGCAGGGTGTCATCTTCATGGACACCGACACCGCGCTCCGCGAGCACCCCGAGCTCTTCCAGGAGTACTTCGGCACCGTGATCCCGGCCGGCGACAACAAGTTCGCCGCGCTGAACACGGCCGTGTGGTCCGGCGGCTCGTTCGTCTACGTCCCCAAGGGCGTCCACGTCGAGATCCCGCTCCAGGCCTACTTCCGGATCAACACCGAGAACATGGGCCAGTTCGAGCGGACGCTGATCATCGCGGACGAGGACTCCTACGTCCACTACATCGAGGGCTGCACCGCCCCGATCTACAAGTCGGACTCGCTGCACTCGGCCGTCGTCGAGATCATCGTGAAGAAGAACGCCCGCGTTCGGTACACGACGATCCAGAACTGGTCGAACAACGTCTACAACCTCGTGACCAAGCGTGCGATCGCGCACGAGGGCGCCACGATGGAGTGGATCGACGGCAACATCGGCTCCAAGGTGACGATGAAGTACCCGTCGATCTACCTCGCCGGTGAGCACGCCAAGGGCGAGACCCTGTCCGTCGCGTTCGCCGGCCCCGGCCAGCACCAGGACGCCGGCGCGAAGATGATCCACATGGCGCCGTACACGACGTCGTCGATCGTCTCGAAGTCGATCGCCCGTGGCGGCGGTCGCGCGGGGTACCGCGGCGAGGTCCGGGTGGACCCGGCGGCGCACCACGCGGCGAACACCGTGCGGTGTGACGCGCTGCTCGTCGACACGATCAGCCGGAGCGACACGTACCCGGCGATCGACATCCGCGTCGACGACGTCCAGCTCGGGCACGAGGCCACGGTCTCGCGCGTGAGCGAGGAGCAGCTCTTCTACCTGATGTCCCGCGGCATGGCCGAGGACGAAGCGATGGCGATGATCGTCCGTGGCTTCATCGAGCCGATCGCCCGCGAGCTCCCGATGGAGTACGCGCTCGAACTCAACAAGCTCATCGAGATGAGCATGGAAGGATCCGTCGGCTAGATGTCCAGCACCACCCCTCCCCACATCGACCAGCCGATCGAGCCCGCGGCACCCGCCCAGGGTGCCGAACAGCACGGCGCCGGAGCCCACTCCGACGGCGGCTGGGACGCCCCGGACAAGAAGATCCCGGTCCAGACCCGCTCCGAGCGGTTCCAGTCCGGCGACCTCGAGGCGTTCCCGACCGTCACCGGCCGCGAGGTGAACTGGAAGTTCGCGCCCCTGGCGAAGCTCCAGCCGCTCCTCGACGGTGGTCTCGACGGATCCGCCTACCGGTTCCTCGCCCGCCAGTCCGACGGTGCCGACGTCGAGTGGGGTCGCAGCGACGACCCCCGCGTCGGGACCGCCGGTCTGCCCGAGGACCGTGCAGCGGCCGCTGCGTGGACCGCGCGCGACGCCGTCCTCGCCGTCACCGTCAAGGCAACCGAGGCGCACGAGTTCATCACCATCACGCGTTCCGACTTCGGCACGCAGCCCCGAGCGGCGCACACGGTCATCACGGCCGAGCCGCACGCCCAGGGCATCGTCGTGCTCGACAACCGCGGCAGCGCACTGCTCAGCGAGAACATCGAGATCGTCGTGCAGGACGGCGCACGCCTGACCGTCGTCAGCCTGCAGGACTGGGACGACGACGCGGTGCACGTCTCGACGCACTTCGCCGAGGTCGGCCGCGACGCCTTCCTGAAGCACGTCGTGGTCTCCCTCGGCGGCGACGTCATCCGGGTCAACCCCTCGACGCACCTCGGTGCGCAGGGCGCCGACACCGAGATGTACGGCGTGTACTTCGCCGACGCCGGTCAGTACATCGAGCAGCAGGTCTACGTGAACCACGATGCGCCGAACACGCGCGGTCGGGTCAACTACAAGGGCGCGCTGCAGGGCAAGGGCGCGCACACCGTGTGGATCGGTGACGTGCTCATCGGTAGCGCCGGTGACGGCACCGACTCGTACGAGCAGAACCGCAACCTCGTGCTGACCGACGGCACCCGTGCCGACAGCATCCCGAACCTCGAGATCGAGACGGGCAACATCGAGGGCGCCGGCCACGCGAGTGCGACCGGTCGCTTCGACGACGAGCAGCTGTTCTACCTGCAGGCCCGCGGCATCCCCGAGGAAGAAGCGCGTCGTCTCGTCGTGCTCGGCTTCCTGGTCGAGGTCATCCAGAAGATCGGTGCGCCCGAGCTCGAGGAACGACTCATCGCCGCGGTCGAGCAGGAGCTCGCCGACGGTCGCTCGGCGGTCGTCGCGCCGGCGGAGGCCGACGCCTGATGCCCACGAAGGTCTGCGCGGAGTCCGAGATCGCGGTGGACAGCCCCATGCGCGCCGTCGTCGACGGCACCGCGGTGGCCATCGTGAAGGACTCGTCCGGCACCGTGCACGCCATCGGCGACACGTGCACCCACGGGGACATCTCGCTGGCCGAGGGGTTCATCGAGGGCGACACGCTCGAGTGCTGGGCCCACGGCTCCCGCTTCTCGCTCGCCACGGGGAAGCCGCAGAACTTCCCGGCGTACGAGCCCGTCCCGGTGTTCCGGGTCGAGGTGCGCGAGGGCGACGTCTACGTCGACGTGCACGACCCCGTGCCCGTCGACTGACACCGCCTCCCGGCCCCCACACTTTCCGCGGCCCGTCCGCGACACGACAGAAAACCGAAGGAACCCAAGCAATGTCCACTCTGGAAATCCGCGACCTCCAGGTCTCGATCGACACCGATCAGGGCACCAAGGAGATCCTCAAGGGTGTCGACCTCACGATCAACGAGGGCGAGATCCACGCGATCATGGGGCCGAACGGCTCCGGCAAGTCCACGCTGGCGTACACGATCGCCGGGCACCCCCGGTACAACGTCGTCGGTGGCTCGATCACCCTCGATGGCGAGGACGTCCTCGCGATGAGCGTCGACGAGCGCGCCCGTGCCGGCATGTTCCTGGCGATGCAGTACCCGGTCGAGATCCCCGGCGTGACGGTGTCGAACTTCCTCCGCACCGCCAAGACGGCGATCGACGGCGAGGCCCCGGCCCTGCGCGGCTGGATCAAGGAACTCCGCCAGTCGATGGCCGACCTCAAGATGGACTCGTCGTTCGCCGAGCGCAACGTCAACGAGGGCTTCTCCGGTGGCGAGAAGAAGCGCCACGAGATCATGCAGCTCGAGCTCCTCAAGCCCCGCTTCGCCGTGCTCGACGAGACCGACTCCGGCCTCGACGTCGACGCGCTGAAGATCGTGTCCGAGGGCGTGAACCGCGCCAAGGCCGCGACCGGCCTGGGCGTGCTGCTCATCACGCACTACACGCGCATCCTCCGCTACATCAAGCCGGACTTCGTCCACGTGTTCGTCGCGGGCAAGGTCGCCGAGCAGGGTGGCCCGGAGCTCGCCGACCGCCTCGAGAACGAGGGCTACGACCGCTACGTGCAGGCCGCGGCGGCGTCCGCCGCAGAGGCGCAGGCCTGATGATCGCGGCACTCGCCCCGGAGAAGTTCGACGAGGTCGTCGAGGGCCTGAAGGAGGTCCAGGACCCGGAGCTCGGCGTCAACATCGTCGACCTCGGCCTGATCTACGACCTGGCCTGGGACGACGAGGCCTCGGCGCTCGTGATCAGCATGACGCTGACGAGTGCCGGCTGCCCGCTGACCGACGTCATCGAGGGTGACACCGCGAACGCCCTCGACGGCATCGTGGACGCCTTCCGCATCAACTGGGTCTGGATGCCGCCGTGGGGTCCGGAGCGGATCACCGACGACGGGCGCGAGATGATGCGCGCGCTCGGGTTCGCGATCTAGTCGCGACCACACCGCAGACGGGAGGCCCGGTGCCAGCTGGCACCGGGCCTCCCGTCTGTCCGTGGTCGCGACACGCGCGGGGCGCGACACGCCGCTCACGTTCGCCGAGTGGTCACGTTCTGTCGGCCGACCGCGCTCCGGGCGACGGAAGGTGACCACTCGGCGTCCGGCTGGCGGGGAGTCGTGACCGACCCACGGCCCGCCGCCCCGCACGCAGCGGACGCACAACGGCCCCGCACCGATCGGTGCGGGGCCGTTGTCGTGCGCAGCGTCAGCGGCGGCCGAGCGCCTTCCACGCGAGCGGCACGATGCCCGCGGCGATGAGCGCCTTCGCGATCCCACCGACGATGAACGGGTACAGGCCGGCGGCGAGCACCGACTGCAGGTCGTCCGGTGCGCCGAGCTGCCCGAGCACGACCGCCAGGTACGGCAGTCCGGTCACGAACGGGATGGCGCTCGCGAGCAGCATCGCGACGGCTGCGCGCCCGAAGTGACGGTCCCAGTTGCGGCGGGCCAGCCAACCGACGACGCCCGCGGCGGGGATGAACCCGATGACGTAGCCGAAGCTCGGCACGGCCAGGGCCTGCAGGCCGCCGGTCATGTCGGCGAAGAACGGTGCGCCCGCCAGGCCGGCGACGGCGTAGACGAGCAGCGAGAGCATGCCGCGTCGGGCACCCAGGGTCGCGCCGACGAGCACGACGGCGAGCGTCTGCCCGGTGATCGGGACCGGCCACATCGGGACCTCGAGCTGTGCCATTGCAGCGGTGAACAGGGCTCCGCCGGCGACGAGGGCGGCGTTCGTGGCCAGCCCGTGCGTCCGCAGACGGTCGGCGAGGACTGCGCGGGGAGCGAACCCGGTGGCGTTCGTCATGGATTCTCCTAGAATGGACTGCTGGTCCCGTTCGGAACCATCGGTCCCGTCAGCGTAGCGGTGCACCTCACGCACACGTCGTTGTGCAAACCCACCAACTGATTGGACGTCCACTGTGCTTGCCGTGCACGAACTCGAGATCCGCGTCGGAGCTCGTCTCCTCATGGAAGACGTGTCCTTCCGTGTCGAGAAGGGTGACAAGATCGGACTCGTCGGCCGCAACGGCGCGGGGAAGACGACGATGACCAAGGCCCTCGCGGGCGAGACGCAGCCAAATGGCGGCACGATCGATCGCGGTGGTGAGATCGGCTACCTGCCGCAGGACCCGCGCTCCGGCGACCCGGAGGAGACCGCGCGCAAGCGCATCCTCGACGCCCGCGGGCTCGGTGAGCTCGTGGAGGGCATCCGCCTCGCCACGCTCGACATGGCGAGCGAGGACACCGCCGTCGCCGAGAAGGCGATGCGCCGGTACAGCCGGCTCGACGACCAGTTCAACGCGCTCGGCGGCTACGCGGCCGAGGCCGAGGCGGCGTCGATCGCATCGAACCTCAAGCTGCCGGACCGCATCCTCGACCAGCAGCTCAAGACCCTGTCCGGTGGTCAGCGTCGTCGCATCGAGCTCGCGCGCATCCTGTTCTCGGATGCCGAGACGATGATCCTCGACGAGCCCACGAACCACCTCGACGCCGACTCGGTCGTGTGGCTGCGCGAGCACCTGAAGACCTACCCCGGTGGCGTCATCATCATCTCCCACGACGTCGAACTCGTGGAAGAGGTCGTCAACCGCGTGTTCTACCTCGACGCCAACCGCCAGACGATCGACATCTACAACATGGGCTGGAAGCTCTACCAGCGGCAGCGCGTCGCCGACGAGGAGCGTCGCCGCAAGGAGCGCGCCGGCGCCGAGAAGAAGGCCGCGACGTTGAAGGACCAGGCCGCTCGGTTCGGTGCGAAGGCCTCGAAGGCCGCCGCGGCTCACCAGATGGTCGCGCGTGCCGACAAGCTGCTCGCGGGTCTCGAGGACGAGCGCGTCGCCGACCGGGTCGCCAAGATCCGCTTCCCCACGCCGGCCCCGTGCGGCCGCACGCCGCTCATGGCCGAGGGGCTGTCGAAGTCCTACGGGTCGCTCGAGATCTTCGCGGGCGTCGACCTGGCGATCGACCGCGGTTCGCGCGTCGTCATCCTCGGGTTCAACGGTGCTGGCAAGACGACGCTGCTCCGCATCCTCGCGGGTGCCGACCTGCCCGACACCGGTGAGATCCAGCCCGGCCACGGCCTGCGCATCGGGTACTACGCGCAGGAGCACGAGAACATCGACATCAACCGCACCGTGATCGAGAACATGGTGTCGGCGTCGACCGACCTCAACGAGACCGAGGCCCGTCGCGTGCTCGGGTCGTTCCTGTTCACCGGGGACGACGGCTACAAGAAGGCCGGGGTCCTGTCCGGTGGCGAGAAGACCCGACTGTCGCTCGCGATGATCGTCGTCTCGGGCGCGAACGTGCTGCTGCTCGACGAACCGACGAACAACCTCGACCCGGCGTCGCGTGAGGAGATCCTCAACGCCCTCGCTGGGTTCGAGGGCGCCGTCGTCCTGGTGTCGCACGACGCCGGTGCCGTCGAGGCGCTCAACCCCGAGCGCGTGCTGCTCCTGCCGGACGGCACCGAGGACCACTGGAACAAGGACTACGCGGAGCTCATCGAGCTCGCCTGACGCCGGTCGGCCGGCAGGGCAGCCGGGCGGCCAGGCGGAGCCTGTCCGCACGGTGCCGGGTTCGTCGTCCGGTGCGGCGTTGTGGGCTGGGTGCGCGCTTCCAGTGGGGCACGGTGCGGGGAAGCGCTCACGGGGCTGCGAGGTGCGCACGGTGCGGCCTGGAGGCGCGGTGCCGGTCGTGCGCCGGGCCTCCCGTCCGCACGGTGCCGGGTTCGCCATCCGGTGCGGCGTTGCGCGCTGGGTGCGCGCTTGCAGTGGGGCACGGTGCGCGGAAGCGCGCACGGGGTCACGAGGTGCGCACGGTGCGGCCTGGAGGCGCGGTGCCGGTCGTGCGCCGGGCCTCCCGTCCGCACGGTGCCGGGTTCGCCGTCCGGTGCGGCGTTGTGGGCTGGGTGCGCGCTTGCAGTGGGGCACGGTGCGCGGAAGCGCGCACGGGGTTGCGAGGTGCGCACGGTGCGGCCTGGAGGCGCGGTGCCGGTCGTGCACCGTGCCTCCCGTCCGCACGGTGCCGGGTTCGCCGTCCGGTGCGGCGTTGTGGGCTGGGTGCGCGCTTGCAGTGGGGCACGGTGCGCGGAAGCGCGCACGGGGTTGCGAGGTGCGCACGGTGCGCCGACGCGCGCACACAAGCGCGCGCGTCAGCGGCGGGACGCGATCAGGTCGTCCTCGATCTCGGCGTCGGTCTTCGGCTTGGCGTCCTTGCGGCGCTGCCGCTCCTGGGCGCGCTCGCGTTCCTCCGGGTCGTCCTGGTTGAGGTTCCGGTACTCCTGCACCATCACGTACGCCAGGAACCCGAAGCCGCCGGCCGCGAACAGGAACCACTGGATGAAGTAGCTCAGGTGCAGGCCGGTGTCGGCGGTGGGACGCTCCCAGCCGAGTGGGCGCGCCTCGGTCGGTGCGGGGGACTCGGAGGCGAGCTCGCCGTACGCACCCGTCCAGATCGGGGTGTCGACCTTCTTCGCGACGTCGGCCAGGGTCACCGACTGCACCTGGTCCGTGTGCGCGGGGTCGGTACGGCCGGGGATCCGGGGCTCGCTCTGCTGTAGCCGGACGATCGCCGTGACCTCGCCCGACGGTGGAGCGGGAACGTGGTCGGGGGCGTCCTGCGCGTTGCCGGTGGGGACCCAGCCGCGGTCGACGATGAACGCGCGGCCGTCGTCGGTGACCAGGGGGGTCAGGACCTCGAAGCCAGGCTGGCCGTTGTGCACGCGGTTGCGGACGAGCAGCTGCGCGTCGATGTCGTAGCGGCCGGTCACGGAGACGCGGAGCCACTCCTGCTCGTCCTGCCAGCTCGACGCCGTCGGCAGCGCCTGGTCGAGGGGGACCGGCGTGTGGTCGTAGTTCTGGGCGACCTGCTCGTTCTGGCGCACCGCTTCGTTGCGGCGGTCCCACTGCCACATGCCGAACAGGGCGCAGACGATCGCGAAGGCGACGGCGATCGCGAAGTACCCGAGCCAGCGGCGACTGCGGACGAAGTGCCAGCCGACGAAGGGCTCGTCCGGGTCCTGGGTGGGGCGTTCGTCGTCCGGCACTGAGCGACGGGCGTGGTCGGCGGCGCGTTGCAGCTTGGCAGCGTGCTTCCGGCCGTACCGGGAGTGCGGGTCGAAGTCGTCGGTCATCGACCGGTGCCGGTGGAGCGCACCCCGACGTCGTTCTTCGGCGACGCGGCCGGGTCGCGTTCGTCGTCGAGCCGGTCGACGTCCTCGTGCATGCCGGTGACGCGCACCGGGAAGGTGCGGGACCGCAGGTAGTCGGCGAGGAAGTCGCGGTGCTCCTCGCACGCGGCCCAGATCTTCACGCGGTCGGCGGAGTGGATCCGGGGGTTGCGCCAGTTCACCCGCCACGCTGCTGTGTTGGAGCAGCCGGCTCGGGAGCAGACGGGGGTCGAACCCGGCTCGGTGTGCAGGTCGAAGGTCGCGCCCATCAGCGGGGTCCCCACATCTTCGAGCGGTCGCCGTTGCGCTGCCACTCGTCCTGCGCGTGCTGGGCCTGCTGCCGGAGGCGGTCCTGCTCGTCGCGGTAGGCCTGGGCCCGGTCCTCTTCCTGCTGCTCGCGGAGGCCCGGATCGACCGCGTCGTAGAGCTGCATCGCACCCGCGGGCGAGATCATGTCGCTCTCGGTCCGGCTGCCGGCGTTCGCGACGATCACGGCGACCCAGGGGATCACGGCGGCGAGGACGATCGGCACGACGGCGATCCAGGAGTGCCAGATGGAGTAGACGAGCACGGCCACGACGAAGAGGACGACGCGGATGGCCATCTGCCACACGTAGCGGGACAGGCGGTGCGCCCGGTCCAGCTCCGGCGAATCCGGGAGCGTGGTGATGCTGGTGTGCGTGCTCTTCATACAGATGGTCTCCGTCTACCCGTGGTCCAGCCTAAGCCTCCGGGGCCGATCGTGGGTGCGCCGCGCGCGAACGGGCTGCGGTGCTGGCTCCGCTACGCTCGTCCGGGCGTGTCCGCCGACCCGTCGGCACGACACGACCGCACACCACCACCGAACGGAGCGACCATGAGCACCCCCCGTACCGTCCTGATCACCGGCGGCAACCGCGGCATCGGCCACGCCCTCGCCGAGCGTTTCGTCGCCGCCGGGCACCGCGTCGCGGTCACGTCGCGCAGCGGACAGGGCGGACCCGAAGGGGCCCTCACCGTGCAGGCCGACATCACCGACACGGCCTCGGTGGACGCCGCCTTCACGCAGGTCGAGGCCGAGCTCGGACCGATCGAGGTGCTCGTGGCCAACGCCGGCATCACGAACGACCAGCTGCTGCTCCGCATGTCCGAGGACGACTTCACGAGCGTCGTCGACACCAACCTGACCGGCACGTTCCGGGTCGTGAAGCGCGCGACCAAGGGCATGATGAAGGCGAAGTTCGGTCGCATCGTGCTCATGTCGAGCGTTGTCGGCGCCTACGGCCAGATCGGCCAGGTCAACTACGCGTCGTCGAAGGCCGCCCTGGTCGGCATGGCCCGGTCGATCACCCGTGAGCTCGGCTCGCGTGGCATCACCGCCAACGTCGTCGCGCCCGGGTTCATCCAGACCGACATGACGGCCGCGCTGTCCGACGAGCTGCAGGCCGAGTTCAAGAACGCGATCCCGGCGGCCCGGTACGGCACGGTCGACGACGTCGCCGACGCCACGCTGTTCCTGGCGAGCGACGGGGCCGGCTACGTCTCCGGCGCGATCATCCCGGTCGACGGCGGCCTCGGCATGGGCCACTAGCCAGCCCGCCCGGCGCGCCCGGCTCGGCCTGCCAGGCCCGAGTCTCGGGCTGAGCGACACTGCTCGGGCCGCGCGGGCCGAGCAGTGTCGCCGTGCGCGAGGCTCGGCTGCGAGGAGCGGCGGAGCGTCAGCCGCGCAGGCCGAGCGTCGCGAGCACGGCGGACAGGTCGCGGTCCACGACGGCGACGTCCGCCTGCTCCCGCACGCGCGGCTTCGCGTCGAACGCCACCGACAGGGCGGCGACGCGCATCATCTCGAGGTCGTTCGCCCCGTCGCCGATCGCGACGGTGCGGACCGCGTCCACGCCGTCGGCCTCGGCCCACTCGCGCAGGGCGACGGCCTTGGCGTGCGCGTCCACGACGTCGCCGAGCACACGTCCGGTCAGCACGCCGTCGGCCACCTCGAGTCGGTTCGCCCGGCAGTGGTCGAGACCGAGCTGCTCGGCGAACGGGTCGAGGACCTCGTGGAAGCCGCCGGACACGACACCGACGGTCCCACCGGCGGCGTGCACGCCGCGGACGAGTTGGTCGGCACCCCGCGTCACGCGGACCGCCTGCTGTGCGCGTCGGAAGACGTCGACCGGGAGGCCCGCAAGGGTCGCGACACGCTCCCGGAGGCTCTCGGCGAAGTCGATCTCCCCGCGCATGGCGCGCTCCGTGATCGCCGCGACCTGTGGCCGGGTCCCGGCGGTGTCAGCGAGGAGTTCGATCACCTCGTCCTCGAGGAGGGTGGAATCGGCATCGAGGACGACGAGGAAGCGGGGCACGGACCAACGGTACCGACAGACGGAGGCACGGCCCGCGGCCGTGACGCGAGCCGTGCCTCCTGTCCGTCCGTTCGTCGGTGTCGACGCGACCGGCCGACGCTACGCGTCGACGCGGACGCCCTTGCCGACCACGGTGATGCCCGACTCGGTCACGGTGAAGCCGCGGGCCTCGTCGGCCTCACGGTCGATGCCGACCTGCGCTCCTGGCGCGATGACGACGTCCTTGTCCAGGATCGCCCGGTTCACGACCGAACCGGCGCCGATCGTCGCCCGCTCGAAGACGATCGAGTCGAGGACCTTCGCGCCGGAGTCGATCCCGCACCACGGGCCGATCATGCTGCGTTCGACCTGTGCGCCCGACACCAGGCAGCCGAGCGACACGAGCGAGTCGACCGTCGAACCGGTGTTGCCGTTGGCGTCCCGCACGAACTTCGCCGGCGGCAGGTTCGTCTGCTGGTTGAAGATCGGCCAGTCCTGGTTGTACAGGTTGAAGACCGGTACCGGGGCGATGAGGTCCATGTGCGCGTCGAAGAACGAGTCGATCGTCCCCACGTCGCGCCAGTAGTACTTGTCACGGTCGGTGGACCCGGGGACCTCGTTGCGCTGCAGGTCGTAGACCCCGGCGTCGCCGCGGTCCACGAAGTCGGGGACGATGTCGCCGCCCATGTCGTGCGCGGACGACTCGACCTGGCCGTCGCGGAGCACCGCGTCGACGAGGGCGTCCGCGTTGAACACGTAGTTGCCCATCGAGGCGAGGACCTCGCCGGGGGAGTCAGCGAGCCCGACCGGGTTCTTCGGCTTCTCGAGGAAGGCGTCGATCTTCGTCGGGTCGTCGGCGTCCACCTGGATGACGCCGAACTGGTCGGCGAGCTCGATGGGCTGACGGATCGCCGCGACGGTGGCGCTGCGACCCGAGGCGATGTGCGCCTCGACCATCTGGTGGAAGTCCATCCGGTACACGTGATCGGCGCCGACCACGACGACGATGTCGGGACGCTCGTCGCGGAGCAGGTTGAGCGACTGCAGGATCGCGTCGGCCGAACCGGCGAACCAGCGCTTGCCGAGTCGCTGCTGCGCGGGGACCGACGCCACGTAGGACCCGAGCAGGCCCTCCATGCGCCAGGTCTCGGCGACGTGCCGGTCGAGACTGTGCGACTTGTACTGGGTGAGGACGACGATCTTCTGCAGACCGGAGTTCACCAGGTTCGACAGCGCGAAGTCGATGAGACGGAAGTTCCCGCCGAACGGGACTGCGGGCTTCGCCCGGTCGGCCGTGAGTGGCATGAGCCGTTTCCCCTCGCCGCCAGCGAGCACGATGCCGAAGACCTTCTTTGGTGCCATGCCGCTCACAGTAGGCGTCAGCACTGGGAACCGGTTACGTTGATCCAGTGCGAGTCGATCTGCTGACCAGGGAGTATCCGCCGGAGGTCTACGGCGGTGCGGGTGTCCACGTGTCCGAACTCACCGCTGCGCTGCGGTCGGGGACGGACACCGACGTCCGTGTCCGGGCGTTCGGGGCCTTCCGCGACGAAGCCGACGTCTGGGGGTACCGCACGCCGGCCGGCCTCGAGCAGGCGAACGGCGCGCTGCAGGCGCTCGGTACCGACGTGGCCATCGCCGCCGACGTCGAGGGCGCCGACCTCGTGCACTCGCACACCTGGTACGCGAACTCGGCGGGCCGGATCGCGCAGTTGACCTACGGGATCCCCCACGTCGTCACGGCGCACAGCCTCGAGCCGCTCCGCCCGTGGAAGGCCGAGCAGCTCGGCGGCGGCTACCGCCTGTCGAGCTGGATGGAGCGCGAGGCGTTCGAGAACGCCGACGGCGTCATCGCGGTGTCGAAGGCCATGCGCGCCGACATCCTGCGCTCGTACCCGTCGATCGACCCGGCGAAGGTGCACGTCGTCTACAACGGCATCGACATCGACGCCTGGAAGCCGCAGGTCGACGAGGACGCCGTCCGCGCCCTCGGCATCGACCCGTCGCGCCCCAGCGTCGTCTTCGTCGGTCGCATCACCCGGCAGAAGGGCCTGCCCTACCTGCTCCGTGCCGTGGCGTCGCTCCCCGAGGACGTCCAGATCGTGCTGTGCGCCGGTGCCCCGGACACCCCGGAGATCCTCGCCGAGGTCACCGGGCTGGTCGAGGGCCTGCGCGAGCAGCGCGAGGGCGTCGTCTGGATCGACCGGATGCTCGCGCACGAGGAGATCGTGAACGTGCTGTCCTCGGGCACCGTGTTCGTGTGCCCGTCGATCTACGAACCGCTCGGCATCGTGAACCTCGAGGCCATGGCGTGCGGCATCCCCGTCGTCGGCACCGGCACCGGGGGCATCCCCGAGGTCGTCGCGGACGGCTTCACCGGTCGCATCGTGCCGATCGACCAGGCGCAGGACGGCACGGGCACCCCGACCGACCCCGACAAGTACGTGGCGGACCTGGCCGCGACCCTCAACGAGGTACTCGCCGACGAGGGGCTCGCGAAGCTCATGGGCCGCGCCGGACGCCTGCGCGTCGAGTCCGAGTTCACCTGGGACGCGATCGCCACGAGGACACGGCAGGTCTACGACGAGGTGCTCGGCCGGAACCCGTAGGCTGGTCGCATGCCCTCGGTCGTGCGCTTGTCAGACGTCTCCGTGGTCCGCAACGGGGCCACCATCCTCGACTCGATCTCGTGGGGGGTGCAGGACGACGAACGCTGGGTCGTGCTCGGTGCGAACGGCGCCGGCAAGACCACGCTGCTGCAGGTCGCCGGTGCCCAGACGTTCCCGACCTCGGGTGACGTCGAGGTGCTCGGCACCGAGCTGGGCGGCGCCGACCTGTTCGAGCTCCGCCCGCGCATCGGCTTCGCGTCGACCGCCCTGGCCCGTCGCATCCCGGTGACCGAGAAGGTCATCGACGTCGTGCTGACGGCCGCGTACTCGGTCACGGGTCGCTGGAACGAGGAGTACGAGGAGCTCGACGTCCGCCGTGCCCAGCGCGTGCTCGAGGAGTGGGGCCTGGGGTCGTTCACCGACCGCACCTTCGGCGAGCTGAGCGACGGCGAGCAGAAGCGCGTCCAGATCGCCCGTGCCGTCATGACCGACCCGGAGATCCTGTTCCTGGACGAACCGGCCGCCTCGCTCGACCTCGGTGCCCGTGAGAGCCTCGTCCGCACCCTCGGCGGCTACGCCCAGAGCGCCGACTCGCCGGCCATCGTGATCGTCACCCACCACGTCGAGGAGATCCCCGCCGGGTTCACCCACGCGCTGGTGCTCGCCGACGGCCACGTGCAGGCCGCCGGGCCCATCGACGAGGTCCTGACCGACCAGACCCTGACCGAAGCGTTCGGCATCGCGCTGTCCGTCACGAAGGACGCCGGTCGGTACACGGCGCGCGCGTCCTAGCGCTGCGATCGCGCCGTCCGTCTGGTAACGTTGACGGCTGGCGCAAGCCGATGACTTCCCGCGCATCTCGCGCAATCCCACCACCGCTACCGCTATCGAGGAAACTCCATGAAGACCGACACCCACCCCGAGTACCGCGCCATCGTCTTC
Source organism: Curtobacterium sp. 18060 (assembly GCF_902706105.1). NCBI lineage: Bacteria > Bacillati > Actinomycetota > Actinomycetes > Micrococcales > Microbacteriaceae > Curtobacterium > Curtobacterium sp. 18060. The sequence goes on from NZ_CACSJV010000003.1 coordinate 186,514, forward strand.
CGTGACCTGGCCTCCGGTGAGACCTTCCTGACGCGTTCGACCGCGAACAGCGACAAGACGATCGAGCTCGACGGTGCCACCTACCCGGTGATCGACGTCGAGATCTCGTCCGCTTCGCACCCGTTCTACACGGGCAAGCAGCGCATCCTCGACTCGGCCGGTCGCGTCGAGAAGTTCAACCAGCGCTTCAAGGGCTTCTCCAAGTAGTCCTTCGGCAACAGCAGAACGGGCGGTCCTCCTTCGGGAGGACCGCCCGTTCTGCGTCGTGCGGCCGGTGCACGGGTCAGGCGCCGTTGCGGTGCGGCCAGCGACCGTCGGCGGTGAAGGACGGGTCGCGCTTCTTGCGCATGTACTCCTGGAACGAGGTCGCCTGCTCGGCGCACCACCCGACCTGCTTGCGGTGGAGTTCCTCTGCCGAGATGCCGAGCTCGTCCTGGTACTTGGCGGCGATGGCCTGGGCGACCCGACCTGCGGCGATGGCGTCGGCGCCGGCGTCGTGTGCGTCGTCGAGGGTGACGCCGTACAGCTCGGACGCCGCCTCGAGCGTGCGCTTGCCCTTCCGGAAGGTGTCGAGGGCCTTGTCGATCACGAGCGGATCGACGACGTTGCCGATGACGGGGGAGGCGAACCCGTGCCGCTTTGCCTCGCGGTCGAGGACCGTCAGGTCGTACGGGGCGTTGTAGATCACCAGCGGGATGCCGCGGGCGAACACCGCCTCGATCGCGGCGATGATCTCGGCGACGACCTCGGCCGCGGGACGCCCTTCGGCCTGGGCACGCTCGGTGGTGTAGCCGTGCACGGCCGCGGCGCCCTCGGGGATCGCGATGCCCGGGTCGGCGATCCACGCACCCTCGGCGATGGAGGCACCCGTCATGTCGATGAGGCCGACGTGCGCCGTGACGATCCGCGCCGTCTCGACGTCGACACCGGTGGTCTCGAGGTCGAAGACGCCGAGGGCGTGCCACCAGGGGCGTCCGGAGAGGTCCTGCGCCGGGGCGGGCGTGTCGAGCTGTGCTGTCGGATCCAGCTGTGCTGTGGGGAACGTCACGCGGTCAGGCTAACGGGACGCACCGACACGACCGGTGCTACCCGACCGGCGCGCCGACGTGCAGCCAGTAGAACGACTGCGTCCCGAGGGTCAGCGTGACGGTGCCGTCCTCGTCGAACGCGGGGAACGAACCGCCGCCGAACAGGTCGTAGAGCGGCCGACCGGCGAACTCGGGAGCCGACACGGTGACCGACGTCGGGTTCGTGGCGAACGAGAACACGCACAGCACGTCCTCCGCCGACGGCCCGAACTGCTGGCCGGATCCCTCCCACGAGCGCACGAACGCGAGCACCGACTCGTTCGAGGTCTCCTGCACGTGCAGGGCCCCGAGCCCGAACACCGGGTGGGCCTTCCGCACGTGGATGACGTTGCGCACCCAGTGCAGCAGGGAGCGGGACTGGGCGAGCTGCGCCTCGACGTTGACCTGCGCGTAGTTGTACACGAGCGACTGCACCACGGGCAGGTAGAGCTTGCCCGGATCTGCCGTGGAGAACCCGGCGTTGCGGTCGGGGGTCCACTGCATCGGCGTGCGGGACGAGTCGCGGTCGGGCAGCCAGATGTTGTCGCCCATCCCGATCTCGTCGCCGTAGTACAGGAACGGCGAGCCCGGCAGCGAGAACAGCAGCGCGTGGATGAGTTCGAGTTCGGCACGCGAGTTGTCGAGCAGGGGAGCGAGCCGGCGCCGGATGCCGATGTTCGAGCGCATCCGGGGGTCGTAGCCGTACCAGCCGTACATGGCCTGCCGGTACTCCTCGCTGACCATCTCGAGCGTGAGCTCGTCGTGGTTGCGGAGGAACACGCCCCAGGCCGCAGCGGACGGCACGTCGAGCGTCTCCGACAGGATCGCCGACAGCTCCTTGGCGTGCTGGGCACGGAGCGAGTAGAAGATGCGGGGCATCACCGGGAAGTCGAACGCCATGTGGCACTCGGGCTCCTCGTCGGTGCCGAAGAAGGCGGCGGTCTCGCGCGGCCACTGGTTCGCCTCGGCGAGCAGGACACGGCCGGGGTACTCGTCGTCCACCATCGCGCGCATCTTCTTGATGAACTCATGGGTCTCCGGTTCGCCCTCGCCGTTGCCCTCTTCGGACTCGAACAGGTACGGGATCGCGTCGAGCCGCAGACCGTCGACACCGAGGTCGAGCCAGTGCCGCACGACGTCGTACACGGCCTCGACCACGGCGGGGTTCTCGAAGTTCAGGTCGGGCTGGTGCGAGAAGAACCGGTGGAAGAAGAACTGCCGCCGGACCGGGTCGAACGTCCAGTTCGACTCCTCGGTGTCGACGAAGATCACCCGGATGTTCGGGTACTCCTCGTCGGTGTCCCGCCAGACGTAGAAGTCACCGAAGGGGCCGTCGGGGTCCTCGCGGGACTGCTGGAACCACTCGTGCTGGTCGCTGGTGTGGTTGATCACCATGTCGATGACGATGCGCATGTTGCGCTCGTGCGACTTCGTGACGAGCTCGCGGAAGTCGTCGAGCGTGCCGAACTCCGGCAGGATCGCCTTGTAGTCGGCGATGTCGTACCCGCCGTCGCGCATCGGCGACTGGAAGAACGGCGGCAGCCACAGGGCGTCGACGCCGAGCCACTGCAGGTAGTCGAGCTTGCCGATCACGCCCTGCAGGTCACCGATCCCGTCGCCGTTCGAATCGACGAACGAGCGGATCATGCACTCGTAGAAGACCGAGCGCTTGTACCACTGCGGGTCGAGCGTCAGGCCGGGCAGCTGGATCGGGGCTGTGAAGGTCACCGTGCTCCTCGTCGTCATCGACGGGCCCGTCGACGGCCCGCCCCGGACACGATAGGCGCGCGATGCTGCGGGTGTCCGGGGTTTCGTGCGGTTGTCTTCGTAGACTGGCACCGATGCAACCGCCCGTGCTCTCCCCGTACCAGTCGCTCATGGCCGCCACTCCGGTGGTCCACCGGTCCGTGCAGGTCGACGGCCGAACCACGCACTACTGGGAGTACGGGCCGTCCGACGCGACGCAGACCGTCCTGGCGGTGCACGGGTTCCGCGGCGACCACCACGGCCTCGAGACGATCGCCGCGCACCTGCAGGACGTCCGCGTGATCGTGCCCGACCTGCCCGGCTTCGGCGTGTCCGACCCGTTGCCGGTGTCGGACATCGAGTCGTACGTCGGCTGGTTGCGCGCGTTCCACGAGGCGCTCGGGCTCGGCCGCGACGCCGTCGTCCTCGGCCACTCGTTCGGGTCGATCGTGGTGTCCGCCACCGTCGCCGCCGGGCTCGACACCCGGCTGCTCGTCCTCGTGAACCCGATCGCCGCCCCGGCGCTGCAGGGGCCCCGCGCGGTGGGCACCGGGATCGCGATCGGCTACTACAAGGCCGGCGCGGTGCTGCCGAAGCCGATCGGGCTCGGGATCCTGCGGAACGCCGCCATCGTGCGGGTGATGAGCATCGCGATGCTCAAGTCGCACGATGGCGGGATGCGCCGCTGGGTGCACGACCAGCACGACCGGTACTTCTCGGCCTTCGCGAACCGCACGAGCGTGCTCGAGGTGTTCCGCACCTCGGTCACCCACGACGTGTCCGAGTACGCGGACCGCATCGACGTGCCGGTGCTGATGATCGCTGCCGAGCACGACGACATCACGGCCGTCCCCGAGCAGCGTGCCCTGGCCGCCCGCCTGCGCGATGCCGAACTCGTGGTCATCCCCGGGGTCGGCCACCTGGTGCACTACGAGACACCGGCTCCGGCCGCCGCCGCGGTGCTGCGCCGGATGGCGGACACGGCCGCGCGCCCTGGACGGGGCCGCGGCACCAAGGCAGGCCGACCGTCGGGCGCGGGACGGGCCTCCCGGACGACCGCGACGAAGGCGACGGCGAGCGACGCGAAGGAGTCCGACGCGTGACGCGCCTGCGGATCGGCATCGACTGCCGGTACGTGCGGATCGGCCGGCACGACGGCATCAGCCGCTTCACCGCCGGAGTGGCCTGGAACCTGCCCGACCGGCACGACGTCGTGCTGCTCGTCCACGACGAGCGCCAGCTCGAGTCACTGCCGCGCGACCTGCCGTGGGAGCTGCTGCCGGCACCCACCGACGCGGGGGAGCCGCTCGTCGCACGACGGGTGAACCGGCTCGGCCTCGACGCCGTGTTCTCGCCGATGCAGACGATGGGTTCGCGGGGGCGCGACTACGCACTCGTGCTCACCCTGCACGACCTGATCTACTACCGGAACCGGACGCCTCCGCGCGAGTTCTCGTGGCCGCTCCGGCTCGGGTGGCGCGCGTTCCACCTGTCGTGGGTGCCGCAGCGCGTCCTGCTGAACGGCGCCGACGGGGTGGTCACGGTGTCCGAGACCACCGCGGGGCTCATCGCCGAGCACCGGCTGACGAAGCGTCCGGTGACGGTGGCGTACAACGCTGCCGACCCGGCGGCTCCGCGTGCGGCGGGTGCGCCGCGGGAGCGCTCGCTCGTCTACATGGGGTCGTTCATGCCGTACAAGAACGTCGAGACGCTGGCGGCCGCGCTGCCGCTGCTCGGAGCGGACTGGACCCTGCACTGCATGTCGCGGGTGTCCGACGCCGACCGCGCACGGATCGAGGGGCTCGCGCCGACCGGCTCGATCGTGTTCCACGACGGTGCGACCGACGAGGAGTACCTGTCGGTGCTCCGATCCGCCACGGCCCTGGCGACGGCGTCGTACGACGAGGGCTTCGGCATCCCGCTGGTCGAGGCGATGGGCGTCGGGACCCCGGTCGTCGTGAGCGACATCCCGATCTTCCGCGAGATCGGGGGCGATGCGGCCGAGTACTTCGACCCGGCGTCGCCGTCGGCGGTGGCGGCTGCGGTGCGGCGGGTCGAGGAGCGGTGGGACGAGGCCTCGGCGCAGTCGGTCGAGCGGGCCGCGCGGTTCCGGTGGCAGGACTCGGCGGAGCAGGTCGTGCGGGCGGTCGAGCGGGCCGTGGCCGACCGGCGCGCGCGGTAGCGGGGGCGGGGCG